>JABIQM010000070.1 GCA_018699415.1 Acidimicrobiaceae bacterium | reverse complement strand
GATTCCCGTTGGCTATTTCGGCGACCCGGTGAAGTCCGCCGAAACGTTCCGCGAGATGGAGGGTCAACGCTGGTCCATCCCGGGTGACTTCGCCCGTATCGAGGCCGATGGGACCCTCGTCCTGCTCGGTCGCGGATCAGTATCGATCAACACCGGCGGCGAGAAGGTCTTCCCCGAAGAGGTTGAGGAAGCGTTGAAGCTCCTTGCTGAGGTCAGCGACGCGAACGTTGTCGGTGTGCCTGACCCGAAGTGGGGTTCAGCTGTGACCGCCGTTGTTGAGCTCATCGATGGTGCAGAGATCACCGATCAGGCGATGATTGATGGTCTCCGGAGCCATCTATCGGGCTACAAGCTGCCAAAGAACATCGTTCGAGTGGACTCTGTGTTTCGTGCCCCTAACGGCAAGGCCGACTACAAGTGGGCCACCGCAATCGCGAAGTCCAGCTTGGGCATGGACTGACTGTTCAGGCCGGCGTGAGCGTGTAGCGGATCGGCAAGGACTTGTGGCCACCAACGAAGGTGGTCTTCATCGATGTGGCCTCACCGGCGAGCTCGATTGACTCGAGTCTTGGAATGAGGTGGCCGAAGAGACGGCGGAGTTCGTTGCGGGCCAACTGCGCTCCCAGGCAGTAGTGGACACCGAACCCGAAGCTGACGTTGCGATCGGCGTTGGGACGCTCGATATCGAACTGCAGGGGGTTCTCGAACACCTTGGGATCGAGGTTGGCGGCCTTGTACGAAAGATAGAGCCAGTCGCCCTTCCTGATCTCCTGGCCACAGACCACGGTGTCTTGCTGGGCGGTGCGCATGAAGTGGCGAACGGGGGCCGTCCATCGGATCATCTCTTCGACCGCGTTATTGACGAGCTCGGGGCTGGCCCGCAGCTTGGCCAGCTGCTCAGGGTTCTCGAGCAGCGCATGCATGCCGCCGGACATGGCCGAGGATGTGGTGTCGTGGCCGGCGGTGGCCACGATGATGTAGTAGCCGAGCGTTTCGAGGTCGGGCATCGCAGCGTCGTCTATCTGCCCGTTGGCGATGAGCGAGGCGAGGTCGTCGCCGGGCTCTGCTCTGCGCTCGGCGGTCAATGCTGTGAAGTATGCGAAAAAGTCACCGATGACCTGATTCATGACCTCGGGGCTGATTTCGTCGCGTTGAAGGTCGGGATCGGTGGCACCGAAGAGCTGCTGGGTGAGCATCAGCATCCGGTCGTAGTCCTCTTCAGGAAGGCCAAGAATCTTCAGGATCACCTGGAGCGGGAACGGCAGAGCGATGTCGACGGCAAAGTCGCATTCGCCGCCGAATTCCTCGAGCTTGGCGACAGCTTCTCGCGACAATTCGTCGAGTCGGTCGTTCAGCCGGCGGACATTAGCGGGCTTGAACCAGTCGTTAGTCAAGCGTCGGTACTTCCCATGGCTGGGTTCGTCCATGTGGACGAGTGTCTTGATTTCGAGCGTCCGTCCGTCGATTGCGGCGGTCTCTAGGAGCACCGACTCTGGCTCGTTGGTGAACAGCTCATGCTGACGTTCGATGTCCATCACCGAGGCATGGTCGATCACTGCCCAGAAGGGTTTGAAGCCCTCGCGCTCGATCAGGTGAATACCCCCCTGCTCATGGAGCGCCAGCGCGGCTTGGTTCCATTCGTCAAGGTCACCCCACCGCTGGTTGTCGGTGAAGATGTCGTGAGGGTCCGGTACCTCCGTAGGCATGATTCTCCTAGGCGTTGATGTGGGCCGACGCGGTGCCGGTGACGACTGGAGCCCCATCCTGATTGGTGGTGGTGATGGAGAGATCGACGAAATGCTCTCCGTTTTCTTCACGAATGGCCGTGACTTCGGCCGTGCCGGTCAGCGTGTCACCGGGCCAAACCTGGTTGACGAACCGCACGCCGTAGTTGGCGAGATTCCCATCGCCGACCCAGTCGGTGAGCAGTTTGCCCGTAATACCCATGGTGAGCATGCCGTGGGCGAACACGCCGGGATAGCCGGCGACCTCGCGGGTGTAGAGCTCGTCGTGATGCAACGGGTTGTAGTCGCCGGATGCGCCTGCATATTGCACAAGTTGGGTTCGTTTAAGATCTTCGACCAGGACCGCTGTTCGGGCTTGGCCGATGCTGAGTTCAGAAGCGCTGAGTGTCATGTCGTGCTCCTCAGTTCTCTACGGGCTTCTCGGTGCGAACACCGACGCCGCGAGCGGTGATGACGAGTTTGCCATCCTGGTCCCGAAACTCGGTAATGGTCTCGCTGAAGGTGAGCGTGCCGGCTCGCTTGCTCTGCTTCTCCCAGGTCTCACCGGAGCGAACCGTGAGCGTCAGTTCATCGCCAGGTTTCAGGTGCCGGTGGTATTCGAAATGCTGCTCGGCATGAAGTCCGCCGCCTCCGCCTGAGCTGACCTCGCTAGTTTTTTTGACTCCGGTTGGGGTGGCGCCGGAGCCGAACCAGGGCTTGCCGACTTGAGGTCGGAGCCGATACGTCGGGTTGAACTGGGCGTGCGCTTGGGGGAATGTCGGCGGGGCGATGATGTGTCCCGTCTCGGTCGCGGCCGCGTGCTCAGCGTCGTGGTAGATCGGGTTGTCGTCGCCCACCGATCGGGCGAACATCATGATGTGGCTGGCTTCCACCGGGAATCGATCTGTCGGCATGGCTGCTCCTTTTCCAAAGTTGGCGAACTGCGTGCGAGAGTAGTGGTATCCATCGTCGGTCTCTGTGTGGAGGATCAATGCTCAATCGTCTCGACGACTTCCCGATTCATCAGACGCCGGAGCCGCTCGCGCAACCTTCTACGTCTGATCCGAACTTCTATGACCGGACCTGGTTCAACGGGTACAGCGACGACGGCACCCGCTACTTCGGTCTTGGCATGGCCGTGTACCCCCACCGGCACATCCTTGACTGTCACTTCAGCACGATCGAGGCCGGCGGGCGCCAGCATTGCTTTTACGGCTCGCGTCGTGCTCCGCAGGAACGCACCGACATGTCTGTCGGACCGTTTCGTCTGGAGATCACAGAGCCGCTCCGTAGTGCGCGAGTGATCCTCGATGAGAACGAGAGCGGCGTGGCGTGCGATCTCACGTTTTCCGCTCGCACGTCGGCGATTCAGGAGGCTCGACAGGTCTTGTGGAACAGCCAACGCAAGGTGATGGACGCCACCCGGTTCGCCCAGTTCGGCCGTTGGTCGG
>JABIQM010000197.1 GCA_018699415.1 Acidimicrobiaceae bacterium | reverse complement strand
GGTGAAGCATTCGCCAAACCCGGGACCATGGCCACTCGCACCGGTGCGGTGGAAGCCGACATCAGCGCCATTTCGTTGGCGATGTCAGAGACTGGGGCGCTCGGCGTCGCAGTTTCGGTGGTCGGTCCCTCACACCGCTTTACCGTAAGGACGATGAATCAAATCGAGCGAGAACTCCACAGCGTGGTTGACGCGATCGCCCAGGACCTCGGACTCAGCCACGAGGAGGCGGCATCATGAGCGAGCCGTCAGGGTCCGGCCACGTTGACCTCGACGGACCCGGCGTCAGCATCGCCGATGTCGTAGCGGTGGCCCGCCACGACGCATCCGTCACCCTCACCGAAGGCGCTATCGAGCGAATGAGTCGTTCACGCCAAGTCGTCGAACGGCTTGCTGAAGGTGAACCCAAGTACGGCATCTCCACTGGTTTCGGAGCGTTGGCAAACGTCTCGATTCCCCCGGAGCGACGCCGAGACCTCCAAACGGCACTCGTACGATCCCACGCGGCGGGCATGGGCGATCCCGTCGAAAACGAGGTGGTGCGAGCCATGATTCTGCTGCGAGCACGCACATTGGCCCTTGGTTCCAGTGGCGCTCGTCCTCTGGTGGCACAAGCCATGATCGATCTACTCAACGCGCAGATCACGCCCATGGTTCCCGAGTACGGCTCACTTGGGGCCAGCGGCGATCTCGCACCGCTGGCCCATGGCGCTCTCGCGCTCCTTGGGGAAGGCCAAGTCTTCTATGCAGATGCGTGGCGACCCGCAGCCGAAGCCCTCGATGCCGCCGGGCTCGCTCCGATCTCGCTCGTGGAAAAGGAAGGCCTTGCGGTCACCAACGGGACCGATGCCATCCTCGGAATGCTTTGCCTCGCTATCGACGACTCGGAGCGATTGTTGCAACAGGCGGACATGGTCACGGCGCTCACCGTTGAAGGGCTCCTTGCCACCGATGGCCCGTTCGCCGCCGACCTTCAGGCCCTTCGGCCCCAACCCGGCCAGGCCATCAGTGCGGCCAACCTTCGAGCGCTCCTCCACGACTCACCGATCGTGGCCAGCCACAAGATCGACGACTCACGCGTTCAGGACGCCTACTCGGTTCGATGCACTCCCGCGGTACACGGGGCCGCTCGAGACACCCTTGATCATGTGCGTCGTGTCGCCGGCTACGAACTTGCCTCAGCGATCGACAATCCGATGGTCCTACCCGATGGACGGGTGGAGTCGTGCGGAAACTTCCATGGCGCTCCACTGGGGTTCGCCGCCGACTTCCTCGCCATAGCACTGGCCGAGGTTGGTGCGATCGCAGAACGCCGAATGGATCGCATGCTCGACAAGAACCGCAGCCATGGGTTACCGCCGTTCCTCGCCGCGGAGGCCGGCGTTGATTCCGGCTTGATGATCGGGCATTACACGGCTGCCGGAATGGCGTCGGAAAACAAGCGGCTGGCCGCTCCGGCATCTGTGGATTCCCTGCCGACATCCGGGATGCAAGAAGATCACGTATCGATGGCATGGGCCTCCGTTCGCAAGCTGCGAAAGTTGATTGACAATCTGAGGCGCATCTTGGCTGTGGAGTACGTGATCGCCGCCCGGGCTGTGGATCTCCGTGCACCCTTGGAGCCGGCGCCAGCCACCGGTGCAGCCATCGCCGTTCTGCGCACCGTGGTAGGCGGGGTTGGCCCTGATCGGTATCTGGCTCCAGAACTGGCCGCGGCGGAAGAGGTCCTTCGTGCCGACAGCCCGGCGGAGGCCATGGCGGCACACGGTGTCGTTCTCGACTGAATCGTGGATGGCGCTACTCTCCAGCCATGACGATCGAGTTCCTGGATCCACGTGGTGTGCCCGAAACGGCCGCCGTTCCCTATGAGTTGAGCGCCGATCTCTCCGGCCAAGCGACGGTTGGCTTGCTGGCCAACGGTTTCCCCGACTCCGTTGTCTTTCTCGACCAGGTCGAAGCCGCGATGAGGGCGATGCGGCCCGAATTGTCCTACGCCCGCTACGACAAGGGCAACGCATCAGCGATCGCCGACGAGACAATGCTCGACTCCATTGTGGGTGAGTGCCAGGCGGTCGTGGCCGCCTACGGTCATTGAGGCAGTTGCACCACCGGCACCGTGCGTGACGGACTGAATGCAGCCCACCGGGGAATCCCGGCGGTGGCATTGGTGACCAAGGACTTCTGGCCCCAAGGCGATTTTGTGGCGTCGGCATTCGGCATGCCTGATATTCCTCGTGTGCAACTGCCGCATCCTGTGGCGGGCACCGGCATCGAGAACATGCGATTGGTCGCCGAGAAGGTCGCCGACGAGGTCATCGCCGCCCTCGAGGCCAGCACGAGATGAGCGACACTCTGCACGCCGATTCCGAGTTCGATGCGGTCGAGGAACTGCATCGCCTGGGCTGCACGGATGGGTTGCCCGTGATCGTGCCCACGACAACTCGCGTTGCACGCATGACCCTTGCAGCCGGCGTTGACGCAGACGCAGTACTTGGCACCATGGGTCCGCTCCACGGCGTCTGCACGGTCGAGAAGTTGGCCACAGCAGCGGTGATGGCCGGCTGTCTCCCTGACCACATGCCCATTTTGTTGGCGGCGGCCAGGGCGGTGATGGAGCCTGAGTTTGATTTGACCGAGATGCAGTCGACGACGTTCGGCACCGCACCGCTCATCATTGTCAACGGTCCGGCCCGCCATCTGTGTGGGGTGGCTTCAGGCTTCGGCGCCCTCGGACCCGGTCACCGGGCCAATGCCAGCATCGGCCGAGCGCTGCGCCTGGCGATGATCAACCTTGGGGGTGCCCGACCCGGGTCGTCAGATATGACGTTGCTTGGACATGGCGGCAAGTTCGGGCAGTGCATGGCTGAGGACGAGGAGCACAGTCCCTTCATGCCTCTCCATGTGAGCCGCGGATTCGACCTGCACCAGTCCGTGGTGACGGTCATCGGCACGGAGGCCCCACACTCCGTTGCTCACCAAGCCGATGCCGATGACCCGACCTCACCCACGCGCCTGTTGGATGGCCTTGCCGACTCTGTCTGTGCCCCCGGCACGAACAACGCCTGGCTTGGACGGGGCCAGGCCGTGGTGGCAATTACGCCAGAGCAGACTGCGGAGCTTGCCGCTGCGGGGCATGACCGCACGTCGATCTGCGAGTACATCGTGAGTCGGGCGCAGACGCGTGACGGGCGGAGGTCATTTCGTTCGACCGATGATGTTTTGTTGGTCGCAGCTGGGGGTGCCGGCCTGTACTCATTCACGTTCCCGACCTGGTGTGCGGGTGCGCATCGAAACCGGGCAGTGAGCGTCGAGGTTGATGTTGGCCAGGCGTGCGAGATTCCGTGGAAATGATGGTCCCTGGCTCCGTGATGGCAGAGTGGCTCTATGGACTTCGATCTCGCTCAAACTGACGCTCTCCTTTCAACTACTCGAGCTGTGCGGAAACGGCTCGACTTCGACCGTGAGGTTCCCGATGACGTCCTGCTCGAGTGTCTTCAGCTCGCGGTGCAGGCGCCTACCGGTTCGAACCGACAGGGCTGGCGTTGGTTGGTCATCCGTGATGCAGCGAAGAAGGCGGCACTGGCTGATATCTATCGGCGTGCCGGCGGCGAGTATCTGGCGGCCGCGGCCGCACAGAGTGACAGCGCGAGCCAGAGTGGCCGGGTCATGGATTCGGCCAACTATCTGGCGCAGAACCTGCAAGATGTGCCCGTCATGGTGATCCCTCTGATCGTGGGCCGAATGGAAGAGTTGGTGGGAAACACCCCTGGTGGCGGAAACCTCACCAATGCAGCAGCGGGTCTTATGGGCTCGATCATCCCGGCCATGTGGAGCTTTCAGCTGGCGCTTCGTAGCCGGGGGCTGGGCAGCGTCCTAACCACGATCCATCTTGGCCTCGAGGAGGAGGCAGCCGAGTTGCTCGGCATCCCCGCCCACATCTCACAGGCTGGCCTGCTGCCTGTGGCGTACACCAAGGGCACCAACTTCAAGCCTGCGGCGCGGCCAGCAGTCAGCGAGATCACCTATCTCGACGCTTACAAGAACCCGATCGCCTAGCCGCTCGGCCTAGAACGGGTCGAGATCAATCCCGAGAGCGAGGCGACCGAGTTGGTGGGTAACCCTGTCGTGATGCACGTTGATATGCAGGGGCATGGACCGAAAATCGCGGCTCCGCCGGTCAAACAAGCTGCTCTCGCGCTGCCCATTGCCGCCGTAGGTTCGGCCGAGAAGAGCCATTGCCGCCTCCAGATGCTCCACGGCCATGGTGACAATGGCTTGCTGGCGGTAGTAGTCGGCGTCTGTTGGAGGGATCGCATCCTCAATGCGACGGTCAACCTCGTGCGTGGCTTCCTCGATCGCCGCACGAGCGGATGCTGCGAACGCCAGCGCTCGGCCGATATTGGTTTGCACGGTCGGGCGATCGATCATTGGCCGACCCATAATTGCTTTACGGGTACGGAACTCCGCAGCCGCCTCGCTGAGCGCAGCACGAACCACCCCGACTGCCATTGATCCAAGCCAGAGATCCGACAGTCCTACCCAGTCTTCTCGGTAACGGTGGTTGATCACCGGGACGGTTCGGAGGCTCTGCGCTCGGTTCGCGCCGAACCACTCGACGCAACGGTCGAGGGGCACCTCAACGTCGGCGTAGTGAACGTCATCGGTTGCTGAGGCGCGCAAACCCGAACCGTCCCAGGTCGGATCGATCCCGACGCCGGGCGTGGTAGTCGGCACCATCGTGAAGCGGAGGTCAAGCGGCTTGACCGGGTTAGAGGACTCGTCGACAACAGCAAAAACCACGCCGCACCAGTCGGCGTAGCGGGCCCCTGTACCAAAGGCGGCTCGCCCGTTGAGTACGGCCACGTCACCTACGACTCGACCGTGAACACCTGAGCCGGCGCCAGCGGGGAATGACACCCACTCACCACGCTCCACAATGCCGTTGAGAAAAGACAAATGATCTGGGCCCAGGGAGCCGACGAAGAGGTGAAACACACACAGGTGGTTCCACAAACACCACGCCGTGCTCGGGCAGCGTGGCGAGATAGCTGCGAGTTCGAGGCCGATGTGATGCATCGAACGACCGCTGCCGCCGAGCTCATCGCTTGCCGACATTCTCATGACGTCAGAGCCCCGAATGGCGGCGACGAGTTGGCCATCGAGCGATCTGGTCGCGTCGGCCCGCTGTGCTTGAGCCTCGATGGCATCGAGAAGAGGCGCAATCGTGAGGTGTGATTCGTCTCTGGGTAGGAAGTCAGAAACTGGATCAGATGGCCTTGGGCTATTTGTCACGCTCTCTCTCCTTACCGAGCAGAAACGTAGTCGACAGACTCTTGTACCTTAAACTGCGCTCCACTTGCAGCGAATGAAAACGGGAGTAGCAAATGGACTTGAGCCAGGGGACACCGATGGTCGCCATACCCGGCCCGTCGATTCTTCCGGACGCGGTTCGGGCCGCCCTGGGCCGTGCCATGCCCGACATCTACGGCGGCGGCCTCGTTGATCTGGCCTTCGGGTTGCTCGATCGGCTTCCTGATGTCGCCCGCACCTCTGGGCGAGCCTTTATCGTGGCGTCGAACGGACATGGCGCATGGCAGATGGCGATTGCCAACACCATCGCACCGGGTGAATCGGTTCTCGCGCTCGAGTCGGGTCGTTTCGCCGTGTTCTGGGGCGCTGCAGCTGAGCTTGCAGGGGCAAACGTTGAGATTCTTCCCGGCGACTTCCAGAATCCGGTCGACCCGGCAAGGCTCGAAGCTCGGCTCCGTGCCGACACCGACAAGTCCATCAAGGCGATCCTCGTCTCCCACGTTGACACCAGTAGTTCGGTGCGCAACGACCTCCCGGCCCTTCGCTCGGCGATCGATGCTGCCGATCATCCGGCGTTACTCATGGTGGACTGCATCGCCTCACTCGGATGCGACCGGTATGAGATGGACGAATGGGGGGTGGATCTCACAGTAGGTGCCTCGCAGAAGGGGCTGATGTGTCCGCCAGGCCTTGGTTTCGTCTGGGCCGGCGAGCGTGCCCTCGCGGCGATGGATCCTGATCGCCCCCGAGTCAGCTATCTCGATTGGTCGAAGCGGCTCGATCCGCAAATGTTCTACGAGATCTTTGCGGGCACCCCTCCGGTGGCGCACCTCCATGCACTTGAGGCGGCCCTGGGACTGATCGATGAAGAGGGAGGTCTCGAAGCAGTGTGGGCTCGTCACCAGGCCCACGCCGATGCCGTGCGAGCCGCCGTCGCCGCATGGGCGTCCCCGGGGGGCCTGTCCTTGAACATCGCCAGCCCTGCCCATCGCTCGAATGCTGTCACCACGGTCCAGACCGGTGACATCGATGCAAACGAGCTGCGGCGGCGGTGTGCGGAGCAGGCGGGACTCACACTCGGCATCGGGATGGTCATCAACCCCAACCACACTTTCCGGATCGGGCACATGGGTTGGCACAACCCTCCGATGGTGCTTGGCACTCTTGCAACCATCGAGGCAGCATTGAGCTCAATGGGTGCACCCATGGGAAGCTCGGGTATCGCCGCGGCTGCAACCTCGATCGGCGAAGCGTTGAACCGCGAGTAGCGAACGAGAAAGGCGCCGTCGGAATGAGTGAACCAGACTCCTGGGAACCGGAACTCGAAGAGCTGTCGCACCGTGAGTCGCTGGCGGAGCAAATGGGCGGCGAGGAGAAGGTTTCTCGCCAGCACGGGCGCGGCAAGCTTGATGTCCGCCAACGGATCCAAAAGCTCGTCGACGCGGGCTCATTTCATGAGATCGGCAAGACCGCCGGATCCGCGACCTATGACGAGGACGGCAACCTCATCACTTTTAGCCCAGCCAACTTCGTCTTCGGCCGGGCAACGATCGATGAGCGCCCAGTGGTGATCGCCGGCGACGACTTCACCGTGCGCGGCGGTGCCGCGGACGCATCGATCGCAGAGAAGCAGATTGCGGCCGAAGCAATGGCCGGCGAGCTGGGATTGCCGATTGTGCGCCTTCTCGATGGGACGGGTGGCGGGGGCTCAGTCAAGACCCTCGACCCAAAGCATCAGGATGGTCCCAACGGTGGAGACGGGCGCGGGCTGCGCACCTATGTGCCGGCAAACCCCGCCTGGGATCATGTGGTAGCCAACCTGTCCCGAGTGCCCGTTGTGAGCCTGTGTCTCGGTCCGGTCGCGGGCTTGGGCGCAGCAAGAGCAGTGACCAGTCATTTCTCCGTCATGGTGAAAGGCCTGAGCCAACTCTTTGTCGCCGGGCCCGTAGTAGTGAACCGACTCGGCGGCGAGCAGG
>JABIQM010000160.1 GCA_018699415.1 Acidimicrobiaceae bacterium | reverse complement strand
TCAGGCTCATCCGAGACCACGCTCACACCCAGATCGCGTCACTCGAAACGAAGATCGGTTTGCCCGCATTCGTTCCCTACTTCAACCAGCAATCTGTCGACGTGGCCATCATCGACACGATCTGGAACGGCACCTGGCAATCGATGAAGATCGCGGCGATGGCGGCGGCTCATGAGATCCAGGTTGCTCCGCACAACTTCTACGGACACCTCTGCACGATGATGGTCGCTCAGTTCGCCGCGGCGGTCCCGCATCTACGGATCATGGAGACCGACATCGACCGGATCGCTCTCGACGATGAACTGTTCACGGTCACCCCAACGATCGAGAACGGTGAACTGATCGTCAGCGACGCGCCAGGATGGGGAACCGAGCCGCTCGAGGAGGTCATTCGAGCACATCCACCCAAGCGCGGCCCCGGATTCCTCGTAGGGCGCGGCAACTGACGGGATCTCCGGCGAGGCGCGGCAGCCTCGGGTGCTTCGTCATGCCGCCAACCTGGGTTGCTACGACGCTGGCAGCCACTCAGCGAGCGCTTCGCCGATTTCGTCGGCACTGTCTTCCTGGATGAAATGTCGGCCGGCGACGGTGATCTCTGTTTGGTTCGGCCAGGCGCGGCAGAACCCGCGCTGGGGGCCGATGAGGATCGAGCCGGGCTCGGCGTTGATGAAAAGCTTCGGTAGCTCTGAGGTGGACAGCCAGTCGGCGTACGACTGCACGATCTCGACGACGTCGGCTGGTTCACCGGCGAGGGGAATCTGGCGAGGCCAGGTGAGTGTCGGACGACGGTCTTCGCCCTCGTTGACGAAGGCTCGACGGTACTCGTCCATTTCCTTCTCGCTCAGCTCGCGAATCATAGAGTTCGGCAGGATCAGCTCGACGAAGATGTTTTTCGTAAGGACCATCTCCTCACCCGCCTCAGACCGCATGGCCTGAAAGACCGGGGTCGCGCGCTCGGGCCACTCGTCCCAGCTCATTGGTCGAACGATCGCCTCCATGTAGCAGATCCCCTTGACACGATCGCGATGCCGGTTGGCCCAGTCGAAGCCGAGCGCGGAACCCCAGTCATGGATGACGAGTGTGACCCTGTCGCCGAGATCGAGCTGGTCGAGTAGGCCATCGAGATACTCGCGGTGCTCAACGAAGGTGTAGGAGTCTGGGCCGGTGTCGTCGAGCTTGTCAGAGTCGCCTTGTCCGACCAGGTCGGGTACCACGCACCGAGCTTGGTCAGACACGTGGGGCACGATGTCACGCCAGAGGTACGACGATGTGGGATTGCCGTGTAGGAACAGCACGGTGTCACCCGTACCTACATCGTGGTACGCCATCTGCTTGCCGTTGACGGTCTTGTACTGCTTGCTCAGCGGTGTCGTGCTCATGAGAGGAGTCTGACCGTGTCGCCCCATTGAGTCCAACCGATGTGCACCCGGTTAGCGGCTATTCGCCGAACGCTTTGGCTTGAGTGAACCGGTACTGCGCCATCGGGGCGAAGCCCGGCTCATTCGCAAATTGCGCCTCGACGCAGGCAAGCACCTCCTCAGCGCTTTTCGATGGATCCCATCCTTGTAGCTGGGGCTGGGGCACGTGCCATGGTGTATCGCAGAAGATCTCGATGCCGTTGCCCTCTGGGTCCTTGAAATACACCGACACCGCGTTGCCATGGGTGACGGGAAACCCGTCACCAATTCGGTCGTCGGCGTTGACCCACTCGACCATGCCCTGCACATCCTCGACCGAGTCGACTCGAAACGCATTGTGATCAAGGCTGGTGGTGTCGTCGTTGCTGCGTCCTTCGAGTAGGCCAAGTTGGTGGTGGTCGCTGGAGTTGCCACTCAGGAAGGCGAGGTCTTGGTCGGGCCCGATCGAACCGCGATCGGCCACCACGAAACCAAGCGCGTCACAATAGAACGTCACCATGGCATCAAGATCTCGCACCTTGAGGACACAGTGCGACCAGCGGACATTCATGAGAGCTCCTTCGCTATGCCCCAGCCAGCGGACTCGGTCAACTCAGTTTAGATGTGAGTTCAGTGTTGAGCGTAATCCAGGGTGCTGTCGGATTCTCGAGTGGGTCGTATGGGTCAGGTGTGTATTACCGACGATGGCATAGATCTGAAAGGATGGACCGATGCCGCCGCCAAGACTGCCAGCCAAACTCGAGCAGTTGCCGCGCGTAGCACTCGCTCACCTGCCCACACCGTTGGAGCCGATGGCCAATCTCACGAGATACGTGGGCGGCGCGCAGATGCTCGTGAAGCGAGACGACTGCACTGGCCTAGCGATGGGTGGCAACAAGATCCGGCAGCTCGAATTTTATCTCGGCGACGCGCGGTCGCGCCAGGCGGACGCGTTGCTGATCACTGGAGCCGTCCAATCCAACTTTGTTCGATCGGCGATCGCCGCGGGGAATCGGTTCGGGATGCAGAGCCATGTTCAGCTTGAGCGACGCGTGGAGCGTGACGATGATCTCTATGCCACGTCAGGCAACGTCCTTCTCGACCACCTACTGGGTGCAACCATCCACGAGTACCCCGACGGTGAAGATGAAGCGGGAGCCGATCGACAGCTCGAAGCAATTGCGGGGGAGCTGCGAAACGATGGACACACGCCCTATGTCATTCATCTCGCCCCGGGGCATGCCCCTCTGGGCGCCCTCGGTTATGTGGTCGCGGCCGAGGAGCTCGTGCAGCAGGTGCAGTCGGGGGCGCCTGTCTTTGACGAAGTAGTGGTTGCATCGGGCAGCGGGCACACTCACGCCGGTTTGCTTTTCGGTCTTCGATGGCTGGGTTGCCCGGCCGTTGTCACTGGCGTTTGTGTGCGTCGAGATGCGCTACAACAACGGGAGCGAATCCTTACTCGAGTCCACGAAATCGCCGAACTGCTCGAAGTCGACAATCCGGTAACGGCGGACGACATCGTGCTTACCGATGCCTTCCTCGCTCCGGGATATGGCCTCCTCAGCAACGGGACGCGGGATGCGATATCGCTAGCAGCCAAATATGAGTCTCTCCTGATGGATCCGGTGTACACCGGCAAAGTAATGGCGGCCGCTGTGGCACGTGCGACCGAGACTGCCGCCACGATTGTCGTTGTCCATACCGGAGGCACCCCGGCAATATTTGCCTACCAGCAAGAGCTTGCCGAGTAGCCAACGAGGACTACAGTCCGGGCGTGCCCCCTGCCTTGCAGAAACCCGTGTTGGGACAAGTCTGCTCATTCACTCTTGATTCCTCCGACATGGTGCCGTCTGACGCCGCGAAGGCATTGAACGGTGACGGAGTTGTATGCCTCCGTAGAGCATTTGATGATTCCTGGTTGTCCACGATTGAAACTGGCATTGCTGATGCGGTTGGCGGAGCGAGCACGGACGTGGATGTTGTTCATCGCGACGGTGACGAAGGATCGTTCTCGTTTAGTTCCGGTGCGTGGAACTCTGTCCAGGGTTTTCGATCCTTTATTTTCGACTCGCGTCTGCCCGACCTGGTCTGGTCCTTGCTCAACAGCACAGAACTCGTGCTGTTCTATGATTTTCTCCTGATCAAGGAAGCCCGGAGCGATACCGCGTCGACGCCGTGGCACCAGGATCATTCGTACTACCCGATCGATGGGGTGAAAGTGGTCAATAGCTGGGTTGCGCTCGACGACATCCCGGTTGAGTCGGCGCTCCGGTTCCTGGCCGGCTCTCATTACGCCAAGACGCTGTATAGGGCAGTCGACTTCGACGACCCCGAGGCCGACTATCGCCACGCGAGGACGGAGCTGCCGTTGCCGCAGATCGAAACCGATGGCTCCGAGGTTCTGGTCGCGCCGCTCAAGGCCGGTGACATGCTCGTGTGGTGGTCGTACACCCTGCACTGCGCTCCCGGGAACCGACTACCCAGCCGACGTGCCGCGTTTTCCGTCAACTGGGTCGGGGACGACGTTGTCTACAACGGCAAGCCTGCGCTCGACACGTATTGCGAATCATCGCTTCAGATCGGTGAACCGATCATCTGCGACAAGTTCCCCCTTGTCCGTGGCCCCGAAATGGCGATGGGGAGACACGAGTAGAAGATGCGCTGGCAAGACGTCTGCTCCACCTCACCCCGCGTCATCGGTGACAGCGGCCGCCGCCAATGGGATGAGCTGGGTTATCTCGCGTTTCCCGGCATGCTCGGCGACGCCGAACTCGAACGGCTCACTGCGGCGCTGGGCACGATCATCGAAGCCAGCCGGTCGATGTCTGAGTCGACTCACTTGGTGGATCTTGACGCTGGTCATCGACGTGACTCGCCGCGGCTTCGGCGGGCGGCCCTGATCGATGATGTCGATGCCGTCTTCTGGGACTTCTGTCGCCAGTCAGTCCTGGTGGACATAGCGGCGGACGTGCTTGGGCCCAACGTTCGTTTCCGAGACGCGTTCGCCAACCTCAAGTGGTCTGGGGGAGGGGCGGCCGTCGACTGGCACCAGGACCTCGCCTTCTACCCCCACACCAGTGCGGGAACGGTCCAGTTCGTCGTTGCTCTCGATGAGGTCACCTCAGAACGAGGCCCGCTCACTGTGGTTCCGGGCAGCCACAAAGGCCCCATGTACTCCCACTACGACAGCGATGGCGTGTGGGTCGGTGCAATCGGGATCGAAAAGTTCGATGCCGCCATGATCGATTCAGCTGTGCAGATCACGGGCCCTGCCGGCTCGGTCAGCGTGCACCATGCACTCACGTTGCACTACTCGGCTCCGAACCACAGCGACACGAACAGGCCCGCACTCGTCATCACCTATAGCGCGGCTGATGCCATCCCCTATACGGCGCCGCCTTACCACAGTTCGCACTATGGCCAGATTGTGCGGGGTGTCGAACCAGGGATTGCCCACCATGACGCCATGACCATGATTCTCCCGCCGGACTGGACCCATGGGTACACCTCGATCTTTCGCCACCAAGACACCCTGTCCACCAATAACGAACCGACACCGGAGAACCCCTGATGCCTCCCGCATTCCCCAAGTCCGAGTACGAGACTCGGCTTGCCAAGGTTCGAACAGAGATGGATCTTCGCGGGCTCGATGCTTTAGTTATCGCTGACCCGAACAGTCATAACTGGCTCACGGGCTACGACGCCTGGTCGTTCTACACGCCACAGATCGTGCTGGTTCAACACGACGCTGAGCCCATCTGGATGGGCCGCAAAATGGATGGTGGTGCCGCCAGGTTCACCACCTACCTGACCGATGATCAGGTGCGTCCCTACCCCGAGGACTGTGTTCAACGCGAGGGAATTCACCCGATGGACTTCATTGGTGCGTCGATGGCGGAGTTGGGTTTGGACGGTCATGTCATCGGCTACGAGAGCGACACGTACTTCTTCACCCCGAAGGCGTTTGCTCGGCTCCAGGCAGCGCTTCCGAGCGCTCGCTGGCAGGATGCCGATCTGCTCGTGAACTGGTGCCGAACCATCAAGAGCGACGCCGAGGTCGAGGTGATGCGACAGGCCGCGCGCCTCGTCGAGGGAGCGATGACAGTGGCCTATGAGACGATCGCTCCAGGCGTGCGTCAATGCGACCTCATGGCGGCAGTCGTAGCGAAGCAGGTCGGCGGCAATGAAGACTTCGGTGGAGATCTGACTGCGCTGTCACCCTTGATCCTTGCGGGTGAGGCAGCAACGACGGCTCATCCGATGTGGACCGACGAGAAATTTGTGGTGGGCCAGACCGTCGCTCTCGAGTTCGGCGGCACACGTAAGCGCTATAACGCAGGGCTCGCTCGAACCGTGCAGTTGGGCGCGGGTCCCCAGCGCCTGTTCGACACTGCCAACGCAGTCGTCGAAGGCCTTGAGGCGGTCCTCGAGGCGATGAAACCTGGTGCGATCGCCCACGATGTTCATCGCGCCTGGCAGGACGTGCTTGACCAATACGGACTCACCAAGGAGAGCCGCATCGGCTATGGCATCGGTGTCGGGTATGGGCCCGACTGGGGAGAACACACGGTCAGTCTGCGACCGGGTGAAACCACGGTGCTGCAGGAAAACATGACCATTCACGTGATGTTGGGAATGTGGCTGGACGATTGGGGTATGGAGATGAGCGAGACGACGCTCGTCACCTCCAACGGTGTCGAGTGTCTGACCACCTACCCGCGTGAAGTCCACATGGTTACGTAAGCATCACTACGCGCTAGTCGATCATGGGCACGCGGCGGGCTATCGGCGGGTGACTTTGACCGGCAGATTTGTGTAACCGTGAACGAAAGACGAGAACGTGCGTTCCGGCTCCTCTTGGACCTCGACACGCGTGAAGCGAGCGAGTACCTCTTCCCACAAGATGCGCAGCTGTAGTTCTGCGAGTCGGCTGCCCATACAGAAATGGATGCCGTAGCCGAACGAGAGTTGTCGGTCAGCGTTGTGGCGATCGATATCGATCGCGTTGGCATTCTCGAAGACTTCTTCGTCCCGGTTAGCCGAGATGTACCACATCAACAGTTGGTCACCTTCGAGGATCTTCTTGTCGCGGATCTCTGTGTCCTTGGTGGCGGTGCGGCGCATGTATGACAGCGGCGTTTGCCAGCGGATGATCTCGGGGACCATCTGGGGGACAAGGCTCGGATCGGCGAGAAGCTTGTCGTACTCGTCCGGGAATTTGTTGAGGCCGTAAACGCTGCCCGACATGGTGTTTCGGGTGGTGTCGTTGCCGCCGACGATCAGCAAGAGCAAATTGCCGAGGTGGGCCATGGTGGGCATGTCTTTGGTGGCCTCACCGTTGGCAAGCATCGAGACGAGATCGAACCCAGGATTCTCGCGGCGTTCCGCCCAAAGGCCTTCGAAGTAGCCGACCATCTCCAAGAGTTCGCCTATGCGTTGTTCTTGTGTTTCCACGACACCACCAGGCTCGGGTACGGCAAACACGATGTCGGACCAGCGGGTCAACTTTCGCCGATCCTCGAGTGGGAAGTCGAAAAGTGTGGCTAGCAGGAGGGTGGTGAGTTCGATCGAGACAGTGTCAACCCAGTCGAAGGTCTCGCCCTCGGGCAGGGAGTCGAGAACGTTGATCGTGCGCTCACGAATCTCCGGTTCGAGGTTTCGCAGGTTGCTGGGCGCGGACACGGAGCGAACGGTCTTTCGCTGTTCGGTATGCGTGGGTGGGTCCATGGAGATGAACGAGCTGACGCGTTCATTCATCTCGTCCACCACGGCGCTTGGGCGAAGTCCGAGAGTGATGCCGGGGGCAGAAGAAAATGTCTTCCAGTCACCATCAACGGCGCGCACATCTTCGTGCTTCGTGATCGACCAGTATCGTCCGGATGTCTCGAGTTCATTGAGGTGGACGGGATCTTCGGCGCGCAGGCGGGCGAAGTAGTCTTCCCAGCGGTCTTCCTTGAACAAATGTGGGTTCGCGGGATTAATTTCCGCGAGGGGAAGGTCGGCGGCGTCCGCAACGCTGCCCCCGGTTTCGGCCATCTCCATCTCCGGAGTCCGGATATTGGTTAAGAGGATTTCGTCCTGTGGCCCGGTTGTGTCAGTCATAGC
This sequence comes from Acidimicrobiaceae bacterium, assembly GCA_018699415.1. GTDB lineage: Bacteria > Actinomycetota > Acidimicrobiia > Acidimicrobiales > Aldehydirespiratoraceae > JAACCU01. The sequence goes on along the minus strand of JABIQM010000160.1, from coordinate 24,755 downwards.
GTCATCTCCGTTTTCCTTCCCAGTCTAGACTTTGTTACCGGTCAGTAGGTAACTCAGCCCAGCGGCGCCGGGTGAGGAGGCGGTGTCGCCTCTAGCCAGCGGACTGATGAGCGGCCCGGCAGACCCGCTTGCTCGCTCGGAACAGACCTGGGCTCGGGTTGGCGTTTCGACCAAACCTCGGCGGGAGGGACTAGCTTTGCGGCATTTCCATGTGTGAGAAGGAACCCTGTGTCAGACCTCAGTGAACTTGATGCCGCCTCGGTCACCGTATGGGGAGGGGAGGAACGCTATCTCCTCGACCGGGCAACCCAGGTACCGGTGGTGCACAGCGTGGCTTTCGGGTACCCGGATTTCGAAGAATGGTACGACGTGGCGACAGGCGTAGCTGAGGGCCACATCTATGGGCGCAACACCAATCCGACAGTTGCCGTATTCGAGGAGAAGATTCGGCTGCTCGAGGGCGGTGAGGCTGCCACCTCCGCATCAACCGGCATGGCGGCGATCTCGAACACGCTGCACGCCCTACTACGACCCGGTAACCGAGTTGTGTCCGTGAAGGACACGTATGGCGGTACGAGTCTGCTGTTCACGGATTTCCTTCCGTCGTTTGGAATTACGTGCGATCTCATCGACACGACCGACACTCCAGCGATCGAGAGGGCAGTTTCTGAGGGCTGTGACTTGCTCTATCTGGAGACCCCCACCAACCCGACGCTGAAGGTTCTCGACCTCCGGAGACTCATTGCTGCTGGTCATGGGGTCAATGCCACGGTTGTCGTGGACAATACGTTCGCCACACCGATGAATCAGCTTCCGCTCGCACTCGGTGCCGACCTTGTGGTGCACAGTGCCACCAAGTTCCTCGGTGGCCATGCTGATGCACTCGGCGGTGTCGTGGTTGGCCGCTCCGATCTGGTGAAGAAGGTGTACCAGTACCGCGAGATCAACGGAGCCACGCTCGACCCGATGGCCGCCTATTTGTTGTTGCGAGGAATGAAGACCCTGCAAATTCGCTTAGAGCGCCAAGCCGAAAACGCGATGGCCATCGCCACATTCCTCGAAGCTCACCCCAAGGTGACCAGAGTCAACTATCCAGGCCTCGCTTCGCACCCCCAACATGAGCTTGCGGCCTCCCAGATGACCGGCTTCGGCTCAATGTTGAGTTTTGCTATCGATGGAGGCCTGGAGGCGGTGAAGGGGTTCCTCCCTCACCTCAAACTCGCCCATCGGGCAGCAAATCTCGGAGCAGTAGAGACCACGGTGGGCCCGCCGGCCACTACGAGCCATGTCGAGTGCACGCCACAAGAGCGTGCGGCCCTTGGGATCCCAGAGGGCCTGGTTCGCTACTCGGCAGGCATCGAGCACGTCGATGATCTTTTGGCGGATCTGGCGCACGCATTGGAGGTGGTATGAGCGACGCCATCATTCATTTCGGTCGCGATGAATACGCGACGCGGCTGGCCGCGACACGCGCTGCTATGGCCGAGCAAAGCCTCGACACCCTCATCGTGCACGACCCATCGAACATGTCGTGGCTCACCGGCTACGACGGATGGTCGTTTTATACCCCACAGTGTGTGATTGTCGGCGGTACCGGTGACCCGGTCTGGTTTGGGCGTGGCATGGACGCGAACGGCGCCAAACGAACGACCTATCTCAGCGATGATGACATCATCGGCTATCCCGATCACTACGTCATGTCCACCGAGCGCCACGCCATGGACTATCTCGCAACCACGACACTGAGCGACCGTGGATGGGCAACGGGACGGATTGGCGTTGAGTTCGATAACTACTACTACTCAGCGCGAGCTCACGCCCGCCTGGTTGAGCACGTACCCAACGCCACGATTGTGGATGCCACCAGCCTCGTGAACTGGCTTCGCCTGGTGAAGTCGCCCCGAGAGATTGATTACATGCGGATCGCGGGCACGATCGTGACTCAAATGCACCAGCGCATTCTTGAGCTGATGGAGCCAGGGATCCGCAAGAACGATCTCGTTGCTGAGATCTATCACACCGGAATTAGAGGGACGCCTGAACACGGAGGCGACTATCCGGCCATCGTGCCAATGATGCCGACGGGTGAGGACGCAAGCGCGGCGCATCTCACATGGGACGACCGGGAACTCGTGACCGGTGAAGGGTCGTTCTTCGAGGTTGCCGGCGTGTACCGCCGCTATCACGTGCCGCTGTCGCGCACGATCCACCTTGGTCCTGCTCCAGCTTCGTGGCTGGCTGCGGAAGAGGCGTTGTTGTCCTCAATCGAGGCCGGACTCCGCGTGGTTACTCCGGGAAACACGTTCGACGACATGCATCGAGCCTTTATCGCCGATCTCCGGTCCTACGGCTATGACAAGGAAAGCCGCGCCGGATACGGCATTGGGCTGAGCTATCCGCCTGACTGGGGCGAGAGAAACATCAGCATCCGGCCGGGTGAGCTCACCGAGATGAAGCCGGGCATGACCTTCCACTTCATGCCTGCGCTTTGGCAGGACGACTGGGGACTCGAGATCACCGAATCGGTGCTCGTGACCGAGACCGGGTACGAGCTGCTGGCAGATGTGCCCCGCAAGTTGTTCGTGAAGAGCTAACCGAGTGAGGAATCAGGGCGCTGGTGTGAGGGTTGCCTGCATGGCGATCGCATCACCCATCTTCACGGTGCCCGGGTAGTGGCGCATTGCGAGCACTCCGTCCATGGTGGCGAGGATTTCCTCGGGCGCGTTCCCGAGGTGCACGGTGCTGTAGACCTGTGCGATCGGTTGCCCTGCGGCGATCGGGTCGCCGAGATTTACGAGCCACTCAATGAGCCCCTCGCCGGTGCTGATGACGTAAGCGTTGTCGTCGGGGATGTGGAGCACGGCTGAGGCTGCTGGTGCGACGGTGCCCGTCATAGCGCCCCAATGGCGCAAAACGTTCACGACTCCCTGGCTGGCGATTCGCATCAGGTCGGGCCGAGTCGTGCCGCCCCCGCCGAGTTCGGTCGTGACGAACCCCGTACCGGATTCCTCGACTGTGCAATCCCACATTCCGAGCTGATCGAGCTCGACCAAGCAGGTGACGAACGGTGCACCGAAGGCGGCCGCTGCCTGGCGGTTTCGGGCTTCGTCGGCCTTGTTGTCGAGAACATGAGTTGAGGCCATTGGCATGAATTCGAGCGTCCGGCCCCCGTCGTGGATATCTAGGACAGCATCAGCCATGGGCAGCAGATAGCGCGTCATATAGTCGGCGATCCGCTGGGTGACGGTGCCGGTCGGCGAGCCGGGGAAGACGCGATTGAGATTGCCAGCGTCGATGGGCGAGGTGCGGGCCCCCGCCGAGAACGCCGGGTAGTTCATGTAGGGCACGACGATCACTCGACCGATGATCGTGGCGGGATCAACTGTGGCGAGAAAGCGCGTCAGCGCCAGGGGGCCGTAGTACTCGTCGCCGTGGTTTCCGCCGGTGAGCAGCACGGTTGGACCCTGCCCATTATTGATGACGGAGATCGGAATCATGATCGCCCCGTAGGCCGAGTCGTCGCGACTATGGGGGAGATGCAGGTGTCCGTGGAGGACTCCTGGCTGGTCATAGGGGATGGTCGAGGTAATCGACGAATTAGCGAGCATAGGAAACCGTAGCGTCATGGCTTCCGGCCAGCGACGATCGCCCGTACGATGTAGAAAGCACACTCGGTCACCAATCGGAGGATCATGACCAGCCCATCTTCACCAGTCGAGGCGGCAGACCCCTTTACTGCTCCCTTTGGCACGCTGTTCGGTGACAAGATCACCATCGCCCGGATGGAAGCGGGCGATGACTACCGATACAGCGGCTCGGCCGAGCCGATGGAAAACTTTTCGCTCCACCCAGCCACGCACGCACTGCACTACGGCAGCACCTGCTTCGAGGGAATGAAAGCGTTTCGCCAGAACGACGGCTCGCTGGCGATCTTTCGACTTGATGACCATGTCCGTCGTCTGGCCCAGACTGTCGCCCAGCTGCACATGTCGGTTCCTGACGTTGCTTTAGTCAAGACCATGATTATCGACGCGGCCGAGGCCAATGCATCTCACACTCCTGATGCACCGGGATCGCTCTATCTGCGTCCAACGCTTCTTGGAATGCAGATCAATATCGGTGCTGCTGCTACACCGAGCGACTCCGCCATGTTCTACGTTTTCGCTTCTCCAGTCGGCGATTATTTCGCTGGAGGAGTGCGCCCGCTCACTATCCATGTCGAGACGAACACGCCGCGAACGACGCCTCAATTCGGCCGAGCCAAGGCTGGAGCGAACTACGCAATGGCGCTCGGCCCGACGCTGGACGCGAAGGCCGCACACGGTGCTGACCAGGTGCTGTTTGCGTCCGGTGGCGATGTCACCGAGACGGGCGCCGCAAACTTCTTCCTCGTTGACAACGATCGGGTCATCACTCGAGAGTTGGACGATTCGTTCCTGCACGGTGTTACCCGGTCATCGGTTCTAGCTCTTGCCGTCGATCTTGGCTACGGAGTCGAGGAGCGTCGGATCTCGCTCGATGAGTTGCGCGAGTGGGCAAGTCGGGGTGAGGCCTTCCTGTCGGGAACGGCCGCAATCATCGCCCCAGTCGGCACACTCAACCTCGAGGGCGACACGGTGACGTTCGGTGATGGTCAGCCTGGACCCAACACCCTGAGGCTCCGCGACGCACTGACTGATATCCAGGTTGGCGCGGCGGTCGATAGTCATCGGTGGTTAACCCGCATTGCCGGATAGAGGTTTTGGGCCAAGTGCGGCGCCGTGTTGCAGTGCCAGCGATTGTGGTGCGCGTTAGAAGGCGGGAAAGACGGGCTCGATGGCTGATCGTTCAGTGCGGGCGAGTGCATAGAGCACGTTCCAGTCGCCATGCGCGTGTCGAGCGATTCCTACGGAGATGTCAATGACGATCGCGATACCCGTTGGGTCTGTCACGGGGCGCCTCTGACTCGTGCTGACTGCGAGGTCATCGAGGTGGACGAGCACTTCGATCATGCGCGTGCGGCAGAAATCGTCGAGGGTGAGAAATCGATCACCGAGAGCGGCGACGAGTCGGTCGTCGGGCTCTGTGGCCAGCCTGGTCTTCAGATCGGCGGCGAGTTGGGTGCACTTCTCGGTGAGTGCGCTGTGGCCCAGAGATGACTCTTGCGCAGAGACGTGCTTGATTCGTTCATGAATTGGAGACCCGATCGCTGCGTGGAAATAGGTGGTTGGGGTGAGTAGCTCAGTGCTTGGTAGGGCGTCCACTGGAGTTCGGTCGAGGTAGGCAATGGTGGAACCAGCGGCACGGACGAGATGTGCGGCCAGGGCCCCGACGGTCATGCCCTCAAGGGCGGAGGCCTCGTTCCACTGGTCCGCTACGGGGGACGATGCCATCAGTTCGGCGGATGCTTCGACCGCTTCGACGACCAAGGCTCGAATCTGAGCCGAGTCCACGAGGGAAGTTGCGGGGCTTGTCATTGTGATTCCTCGACGTATCAGAAGGCCGTCCGGATAGCCCACAGATCGGGGAATGCCGGCCGGAAGAGTGTGGTTGCCAGATACGCAGCTCCGTCAGATCCGCCTGTGCCCATCTTTGTACCGATGGTGCGCCTGACCATCATCACATGGCGATACCGCCACTCCTGAAGGCCTTCGTCGAGATCGGTAAGTGTCTCGCAGAGCCCGGCGAAGCCCTCGTCGCTATAACGGTCGATGATCACTGCTTGCAGTTCGGCGTTCTCGATAACTGTCTCACGCACATCTCGGTTCAGTACGTGGGCGGGCACTGGCGCACCCTGACGGTGCATGACGCCGACGAACGCATCCCAAAGGGTGGCGGACGCGTGGCGCTGGGTGAGCCGTTCCCCCTCAATGCCGCTGAACCAGTCGAGTTCGATGCGGTCCTTGATGCCGAGCGCGTATTCGAGTTCCCGAAACTGTGCGGACTGGAAGCCGCTGGCATTGGCAAGAAACGATCGAAAGCTGGCGAATTCGGCGGGCGTCATGGTTTCCAGGACATCGAGCTGGCCGACCAAGGTCTTCAGGATTTTGAGCACTCGTTTGAGATGATTCTGGGCGGCACTGATCTGATCATTGTTGAGCTGCGCGATGATGAAGTCGACCTCGTGCAGTATCTGTTTGAACCACAGTTCGTACACCTGATGAATGATGATGAACAGCGTCTCGTCATGCTCGGGCTTTCCCGTTTCGGGGTCATGGGACACACATCGCTGCAAGCTGAGCAGCTCCGGCACCATCAGATACGAGCCGTAGGTGAACGCGTCGTCGTTTTCGAAAGGAAGGCTCATGATGTGGAAAGGGCTCTTGGGTCGGCCAGCGGGTCGTTTTTGGGAAGTAGCGGAAGTGCGCTGATGAGGGCATCGACGTCAAGTGACGGATCGGCGAGGGCCGCATCGATGATCTCACCTTGTTGGGTGGCACGGTCTTGCGCCTCGGCGTAGGGCATGGTGGAGAACATCACCATGTTGTAGCGGGGGCTCAGATGGGAGGGGTGGCGCCGCTGGAGCTCGAGGGCCAGTGTGCGTTTGGCGAGATACGCCGGGTCGACGACGCCGGCCCGCATCTCGACGTAGTTGTTGAGCGCCATCTCGGCGATGGCATCGGTATTGGGCTTTCGTTCGGTCTCGTAGGCATTGAAGGCGGTGACGAGGTCGTCGGGTGATGCACGGAGGTGGCGGTCAAGCTCTCGCACCGACTCCATTGCCGCGTTCATGCCTTGGCCATGGAATGGCACGATCCCGTGGGCGGCATCGCCGATCAGTACCGCCCGGTCTTGGTAGCTCCAGCCGCTCACCCGCACCGTTGCCAGCTTGCCCGTGGGGTTTTCCACGAACTGCGTTTCTAGGTCGGGGACGAGTGCTGCGAACTCCAAGAAGTGCTCGGCAAAGAATGACTGGATCTCGTCCACCGAGTTCAGAGTGTCAAAGGTCTGTGTAGGAGCAAATAGCGTGACCGTAAAGTCGCCGCCGGGGTTGGCGAGCGCAATGAGCATGAATTCGCCCCTTGGCCAGATGTGAAGCGCCAAGGGATCGAGAAGGTACGTCCCATTGCCGGCCGCAGGTACGGTGAGTTCCTTGTACTGGTGCCCGAGCGCTTCGTCGTCAAACGTGCAGGCCCCTTTGGCGATGATCGATTCCCGAATTGGAGAGTTGGCGCCATCGGCACCGAACACCACGCCGAACGGCTCACGCGTGCCGTCGTGGAAGTGCAGCAGTGATTGGTCGAAGTCGATAGCGTCGAGTCGACGCTCGAACTCGATGGTCACGCGTCCGGTGGCCTCTGCGGCGTCGAGCAGGATCGCGTTGAGGTCCCTCCGAGAGACCGAATGGATGACTTCGTGCTCGTGGCTGCCGTACGGCTGAAGTGCGGGCGTCGGGTCACCAACGGCATGCACCATCCGGCCTCGCATTGGGATGGTGATCTCATTCACCTTGTCGATCACGCCGACATCGACAAGGGGGACGATGCCCCGTGTGGCGAGCGCGAGATTGATTGATCGGCCAGCTCCGATCTCGGCTCGGCGCAGGTCGGGACGGCTCTCATAGACCGTGACGCCGTAGCCTTGGCGAGCGAGATAGATGGCGAGAAGCGATCCCGCTGGCCCTGCGCCGGCAATGGCGATCGGACCCTTCATCGCACAATCCCGTCAAGAATGTCAACGAACCTATCGATGTCGTCGAATGAGTTGTAGAGAGGCACTGCCGCGACCCGAATCACGTCGGGGTGGCGCCAATCGCAACGCACTCGGGCATTCTCCAATTCCTCGAAGACGCGCCGGCCATCGTCGTTGGTGACGCGCAAGGCAAACTGGCAGCCGCGTTCGGCAAGTGCCTTGGGCGTGATGTTCTCAACGCGGTCTCCGAGAGACTCCTTGAGCCGCTGGTCAAAGAACGCAATTTGCTGCTCGGTCTTTCGGCGAAGCGGACCCATTCCTCCGGCCCTGTCAAAGATGTCGAGCGAGGCGCGCAGTGATGCCATGAGCAGGACTGGTGCATTTGAGAGCTGCCACGATTCCACGGTCGGGATCGCGTCAAATTCGGTTGCCATCTCGAAACGGCTCGTCTTGTTCGTTCCCCACCAGCCGTGAAGCTTGGGTAGGCGCTGGTCGGTCACATGACGCTGATGCACGAATGCCCCCGCGACGCCACCGGGGCCGCTGTTGAGATACTTGTACGTGCACCAGGCGGCGAAATCGACATCCCAGTCGTGAAGGCTGAGCTCAAGGTTGCCGACTGCATGGGCGAGGTCGAATCCAACGATGGCGCCGACAGCGTGGCCGGCTGTGGTGATCTCGTGCATCGCCAGGACCTGTCCCGTGTAGTACTGAACTCCCGGGAGAAAGACCAGCGCCAGTTCGTCGCCGTGCTCGGCGATAGCGGCCAGGGTGTCCTCGAGCCGAAGCGTTTGTTCGCCGCTGCGGGGCTCAAGAAGGATCAGGGAGTCGTTTGGATCGAATCCGCGTTGACGGATTTGCGATTCGACGGCGAAATGGTCTGAAGGAAAGGCGTGACCCTCGATCAGAATCTTGTGGCGTGCTGCCGTCGGCTGGTAGAAGCTGACCATCAGCAGATGCAGGTTGACGGTCAACGAGTTCATCGCTACGACCTCGTCAGGTAGTGCTCCGGTAAGCCCAGCGAACTGGCTGGTCAGTAACTCGTGGTAATCCTTCCAGGCGAGGTCGCCGGTGAAGTGACCCTCAACTCCCAACGTGCTCCAGCGATCGAACTCCGTGTTTACGTAGTCCCGTGCTGCCTTGGGCAACGCACCGAGCGAGTTGCCGACGAGATAGATCCCGTCAGGAAGTTCAAATTCGTCTCGTAACGCGGCCAATGGGTCTGCGGCATCAAGTTGGGCCGCGGTGGGTCTGTGGTCAGGCACTGACGTTTCCTCTTTGGGGCATACGGGTGGCTACGCACGTGCTCAGAATTTCAAGTTGTGCAACAAGTGCAGAGAGGTCGCCTGCGTTCGCGAGAGCATCGGCCTCCAGCATCTTCGCTTCACGCGCCAGCAACCTGGCGAGTTTGATCCCGGCGGCCGTGATCGAGACAATTCGCTGGCGTCTGTCCTCGGTGCCTTGGGTCCGGGTGACAAGTCCGCGCCCTTCGAGTCGGCGCACGGCATGGGTGACGGTCGGCTGAGGGCTGAGCGAGGCGTCGGCTAACTCGATCACGCTGAGTTCTTCGAACTCCTCAAGGACGGCAAGGACCCGCCATTCAGAACGAGCTACCTCGTGCTTGGTGAGTACGGCGTAGAAGGGTGCTGACAGAGTTTGGTCGGCCTGGCGCAAAAGGTAGGGCAGATAGTTGGCGAGAAAGCTCGTTTCCGCTGGCTTCATTCACCGAAAACTACATTCATGCGAATATGAAGTCAACATTCTTATGAATCTATATCTCGGGCTTTGGGGGCCAGGCTCCCTCCGGACAGCCGGAGATTGGATACCGGTGGCTCGACTGAATCCGGGTCGAGGAACGGTCGGTCTCCCAGGATCGTCACCCGGTTACCTTTCCGTTCGTTGGGCCAGTAGTCCCATATGGCGAAGTGCTGGACACATCGGTTATCCCAGAGCGCAAGATCGTTCTTGGCCCAGCGGAGACGAACTTGGAACTCGGGACGTTCCACATGGCGAAACAGCCACCGCAGCAATTCATCGCTCTCGGTCAGGTCCATCCCCACGATGCGAGTGGTGAATGAGCGGTTGACATAGATACTCAGACGGCCGGTCTCCGGATGGGTACGAACCACAGGATGCTCGGCTATGGGGTACGTCGTCTCCCGATCGTCGACACCACGGTCTGCATAGCGACCTCGATAGACGTGTTCTGACTCGTGGAGGGCGCTCAACCCCCGGAGTCTCTCCCTCAATTCGCCGGGCAATGCTTGATAGGCGGCTTCCATACTGGCAAACAGCGTGTCGCCTCCTCCGCCCTCGGGAAGGGTGTGGATATGAAGCATCGTGGCCATGGGGGGCTCTTCGTCGCACGAGACATCGGTGTGCCAGCCGTTGCCGTTGGCCACGGTGGAGTCTCGATGGGTATGGATCACAAAGACTGCGGCGTCGGCATCGGTGGTCGGTGCGGCTGGATGTGTGTGGAGCGGTCCAAAGCGACGGGCGAGGGCCACCTGCGTCGCCTCTGGTATGACCTGTTGGTTGCGGAAGAAGAGCACGCCATAGCGAAGGAATGCGTGGTGGATTGCGGCGAACGTCGAGTCGCTGAGCGGTCCGTCGAGATCGATCCCGGACACATCGGCGCCAAAGACTGGCGAGACTGGCGTGATCACCATGTCAGAGATGGTCCGAGCGTAGACGCAGCCGATGGTCCCACGACCAGCTTCCTCAGAGGACTGGTGGTCACTAGGGTCCTTGAGATGTCGGGTAACAACGGAATCCATCATCTGGCGATCGCCACCAAGGACATCAAGGCACAGATCGCGTTCTTCAACGACGTATTGGGATGCGAGTTGGTAGCCCTCTACTGGATGCATGGTGTCGAGGGTGCATGGCACGGGTTTGTGAAGATGAACGACAGTTGTTACGTCGCTTTCGTGGAAACGCCAGATATTGCCGGAATCGACCGAACGATTGGTGTGACGCATGCGGGTAGCGCCGGCACCCCCTGTGCCGGCGGAGCGATGCAGCACGTGGCGTTCAACGTGGACACACTCGACGACCTTTTGACCATGCGAGACCGGATCCGGTCGAGGGGTGTCACGGTGTTCGGTCCTCTTGATCACGGTATTTGCCACTCGATCTATTTCGCTGGCCCCGAGGACATGAGCCTGGAGATCGCCACATCTACCCAGCCCATTGACGGCCGGGCCTGGATAGACCCAGAGGTTGTCGACCTCGCCGGGATTTCGGCCGAAGAGCTGAATCGCTACCGGAGTCCAACGGAGTTCCAGCCCGGTGAAAGCCCGGTGGCGCAGCCAGCGTTCGACGAGAGCAAGCCGTATCCCCGCGGGATGCCGGTCGAGCACTACAAGAAGACGATCGCTATTCCCGACGAGATCTTCACCGCTCGCTTCAGCGAAAACATCCCGCCTGTGCTGGTCGAAGACTGACGGATCGGCGAAGGTTGCATCAACGAGTTGGCCGAAGCGTGTCGACAGCACGGCACTGGTCGTCACCGATCCGGGCTTCGAGGATGTCCGAAACACCGTGGCTACTGCCGAGGTACACGCCATCGCGCCTGTGATCGTTGTTCCAACAAGGATCGGGAGGGGGAGCGAGACAGGTCGAGTCGGTGTAGTGATTGATGAGTCTTACGCCCGCAAGGTGATCATCTTGCACTCCCAAGATCGTTCCGGTCGCGGTACTGCCTGAGCCGGAGTTGATGATCGGCTTGGTCCACATCCCAACTGGTAGTCAGAGCCGCCTCTATCGGAGCGGGCTTGCTCCGACCGGAGGCATCTACCAAGCTGCCCGAATGTCCTTCTCTACCCAGACCGCCGGGAATGGCACCGTGCCCCCGGGCGTGGTCACGGCGAGCTTCTCGAACTACCCAGGCTTCTGAGATGGCCGGATACGACATAGTGATCCGAGGTGGCCTCGTCGTTGATGGCTCCGGTGGGCCAGGCGTGATTCAGGATGTGGGGATTCGTGACGGCCGGGTTGTGGCTCTCGATGACCTATCCGCAGCCAACGGGGCCAGAGAGATCGATGCCGCTGGAAAGGTGGTCGCCCCCGGCTTCATCGACATCCACACCCACAGCGATATGGCCCATCTCATCGACCCTCGCGCCGAGAGTCAGATCCGCCAAGGAGTCACGACCGAAGCCATCGGCCAGTGCGGGATGAGTCTTGCGCCTTGCACACCAGACCACCGCAGTGCTCTCTTCGGTTCATTAGGGGCCAAAGAGCAGGGAAACTGGAACACCTACGGCGAGCTTCTGTCGGCGATGGACGAGGCCCATATCGCGACAAACGTTGTGGGCATGGTGGGCCACGGGGCTCTACGAACCGCCGTGATGGGACCGGATGCCCCGCGACCCGCTGACGACGCGGAAGTGGCAGAGATGGTTGAGCTTCTGCGTCAATCGCTCGACGAGGGCGCTTTCGGGTTCACAACCGGGCTGGAGTATCACCCTGGAAAGTCTGCTGCCTACGATGAGCTTGCGGCCCTGTGCAGCGCTGTCGCCGATGTGGAGGCGATCTACGCAACCCACTCGCGTAACCGCGACAAGCGCTACTTCGTCGGTTTCGGTGAGGCGTTGGATCTGGCCCGTGACACGGGGGTACGGCTACAGATCTCCCACATCAACCCCAAGTACGGCCGTCCCGAGCATGCGATGCGAAATACGCTGCAAATGATCGAGTGGACGCGGGCCGAAGGCATCGACGTCGCCATGGACATGATGCCGACGAACTGGAACCACACCACCGCTGCCGCCTTGCTTCCCACCTGGTCCTTTGCACTCTCCAACGACGAACTCGTCACGTTGTTGGCGACCAAGGACGGCCGCCGCCGACTGCGTGACAATCGGCTACCGATGTGGCAGTTAGCGGTTGAGGAGCAATGGGATCGGATCCGACTGATCTCCTGCTCGGCAAACCGGGAGTTGGTGGGCAAGACGATCGAGGAGATCGCCGCGGAGCGCAACACTGGCGGTGCCTGGGACGCGATCTTTGACCTATTGATCGACGAAGGGCCTCGGCTGCGGGGCCTGATGCTGTCGAGCGAGGCGTTCGCTGAGCAAGACAATCGTCTCGTTCTCGAACACCCCTTGTGCTCAGTTGAGTCAGACACCATGGCCCTAGCCAACGATGGGCCGCTCAAAGGTCAGATGATGGGGGTACTCGGCTACAACTGGGTGGCCAAGTTCCTCGGGCATTATGTCCGCGACGAGGGTGTGCTCACGTTGGAAGACGGCGTGCGGCGCTTAACCGGGCTTCCCGCCGACCGGATCGGGCTCACTGATCGGGGTTATCTGCGCGTCGGTACTGCGGCTGATGTGGTGGTCTTCGGCCTCGATGGAATTCGGGACAACTCGTCGTTCGAGAACGCCACGGTCTATGCCGACGGCATCGATCACGTTCTCGTCAATGGTGTGCCCGCCTTCAGTGACGGCGTGCGTCATCCGGACCATGCTGGTCAAGTCCTGCGCCGCAGCAGCTGATGCCGGCTTTTCACCGCAACCAACACATTGATGACCCTGGCGCCGTTCCGGTTCGCGACGCGGCCACTGTTCTTGTCATCAGAGATGGGCCAGACCTTGAGGTTCTGATGGTGCAGCGTGCCCGCCAACTCGCCTTCGGCGCCAACGCCTGGGTGTATCCGGGCGGGCGTGTCGACCAGGCGGACGCAGCCAACGCCGCAAGGGTCGGTATCAACCTCAGTGATGCCGATGCGTCCGCAATGCTCGACGTTGAGTCTGGTGGGCTGGCCTGGTGGTTCGCCGCGGTGCGCGAGACCGTGGAGGAGGTTGGAATGCTCCTTGGCACGCCTGCGGTCGATGCCCGCCTCCTCGCCGAGCTGCGTACCGCCCTGGATCGGGACGGGGGCGACGGATTCTGCGCATTGCTCGAGCAGCATGAGATCGTCCTCGATCTGTCAGCTCTGCATGAGGTCGCTCGCTTCGTCACTCCGGTGGGTCCGCCTCGACGATTCGACGCACGCTTCTTTGTGACCAAAGCGCCGCTGGAACAGGTGCCTCAGCACGATTCGAAAGAGATCGTTGCCACCCAATGGATCAAGCCCGGGGATGCCATAGGCGCGTGGCGAGCGGGGGAGTTGGAGCTGATGGCGGTCACCCACCGGATGCTCGCCTGCCTCGACCGGTTCGACACGGCTGGGGATGCCCTTGCCCGCGCCGCGCTACGGCCCGAGGCTGCGCATCTACGGGTCGATGATCCCGACGGGGAATACCTGGTGTACATGCCCGGCGATCCCGAGTACGAGACAGCCGAACTCGACGTTGAGCACGGCTCGATCCGTCTGTACTGACCCTCACGTGTGATTGAGTACTGCTTGTGACGTTTCCTCTCGTAGATACGTGGTTCGAACGACGCAAGATCGATGACGACATCACGGTGCTGTGGGAACCACACGTCATCGAGTTGATGCGCTGCAACATCTGGCACGTGCGCGGTCTGAACCGGGACCTGATCGTTGACACGGGTATGGGTGTGGCAAGCCTGGCGACGGAGCTGGCCGACATCGTTGACAAGCCCGTGCTCGCGGTGGCGACCCACGGCCATGATGACCACATCGGCTCGCATCACGAATTCGACTCCGTGTTGGTACACCCGGCGGAGGCTGCCCAACTCGAGAATCCGCCCCTCACGTCGCTCGACATGGTTCAGGCGTGGGGTATCGAGGAGGTCGAGGGCCTGGCCCGGGCCGGGTACGAGGTAACCGACTCTCTGTTCGTCAGAGCACTGCCGATCGGGGTTGAGCTCGAGACTTTTGCCCAGAAGCCGGCTCGGGTCACGAGGCTTATCGACGAAGGCCACATTATCGATCTGGGTGATCGTCAGTTTGAGGTCTTGCATCTCCCCGGCCATTCACCGGGATCGATCGGACTATGGGAGGCAGCGACGGGAACGCTGTTCTCCGGTGACGCGGTCTATGACGGACCTCTGCTCGATGAACTCCACCACTCCAATGTTGCCGACTACTGCACCACCATGCAGCGCTTGCTCGAACTTCCGGTCAACGTGGTTCACGGTGGGCACGATCCGAGCTTTGGACGCGAGAGACTTCAGCAGATCGCTCGCGCCTACCTCGACCGACGCCTTTGAGGTGGTTCATGGTCGGCACCTGCGGCGCTCGAAGTTACCTGCGCGTGACCTGAACGGGTAGTTCCGTGTAGCCGTGCACGAACGACGAGAACGCAAACTTTGGTTCTTCTTGAACCTCAATGCGCGCGAAGCGCTGGTGGATTTCTTCCCAGAGAATACGGAGCTGCAATTCAGCCATCCGGCTACCCATACAGAAGTGGATGCCGTAGCCAAAGGCGAGGTGTCGGTCGGCGTTGTGTCGTTCGATATCGAGCGCATCGCCGTGCTCGAACAATTCTTCGTCGCGATTGCCCGAGATGTACCACATGAGTAGCTGGTCATCCTTCCGGATCTTCTTGCCGCGAATCTCGGTGTCCTCATTTGCGGTGCGGCGCATGTAGGAAAGCGGGGTTTGCCAGCGAATGATCTCCGGAACCATCTTTGGGATCAGCCCAGGATCGGCCAAGAATTTGTCGAATTGATCGGGAAACTTGTTCAGCGCGTAGACGCCGCCCGACATGGTGTTACGCGTCGTGTCGTTGCCGCCGACAATCAGAAGGATGAGGTTGCCGAGGTGTTCGATCGTGGGCATGTCCTTGGTGTTTTCACCATGAACCAGCATCGTCACCAGATCGTTGCCCGGATTGGTGCGACGGTCCTCCCATAGGAGTTCGAAGTACTCGAGGCATTCCAAGAATTCGTCGCGCTTTTGTGCCTGGGTTTCGACAATGCCACCAGGCTCCGGAATGGCAAAGACGATGTCGGACCAGCGCGTGAGCTTTCGGCGATCCTCGAGTGGGAAGTCGAAGAGTGTCGCGAGCATGAGAGTCGTGAGCTCGATCGAGACGGTATCGACCCAGTCGAAGGTCTCACCCTCGGGGAGGGAGTCCAGTACCCGTGCAGTGCGCTCGCGAATAAGTGGTTCGATATTGCGAAGATTGCTGGGTGCCGAAACGGGCTGAACCGTGCGCCGCTGTTCCCTGTGAGTCGGAGGATCCATGGCGATGAAAGAGCCCTGCTGGGTGGCGGCACTCTGGCGCTCGCTGCCCAGCGGAGGGCCAAGGGTGATCCCGCCCGCTGATGAAAAGGTCTTCCAGTCGCTGTCTACTGCCCGGATGTCTTCCCACCTCGTCAGATTCCAGTAGCGGCCTGATGACTCGAGTTCGTTGAAGTGAACTGGATCTTCGGCACGTAGACGGACGAAGTGCTCCTGCCAGCGGTTCTCCTTGAACAGGTGGGGATTGAGTGGGTTGACCTCCTCAAGCGGGATGTCGTACGCGCCGGGAACGTCGCCACTGTTTTCGGCCTGTTCTTGGTCAGGGGAGAGGAACGTGCGCGCTGGCAAGCGACTGTTTTGCGTCTCGGTCTGACTCAATGGAGGCTCCCCTAATACTTCAGTTCAGTCTGGCAGATCGTCTACGTCCAGCGTAAACCGCGAGCGAATGTCATGAGAGGCGCTCAACGAGTGACGCCGCGATTCCCCACCCACGCCCTAGTCGTCAGAGATCGTCGCTCGGACTTGAGTAGTCTGGCGGGGCACCTGGCTGACAGAGCTGAGAATCTTGGCTAGCTTCATTCGCTGCCGAACGAAATTGGGGAGTTTGATTGATGGCATCTGAAATTGCGGGATCTGACCGCGTCAGGGTGATGTTCCCAGATCACCTCGGCTTGGCCCGGGGCAAGTATCTGCCCACCCATCTCGCCGATCGCGGTACCGGTCATTGCGCCGCGCTTTATGGCCTTGGCTATGACCGGAGCATGAGCCCTGCACCCGGCTCGTACCTTCTCGACGGCCTGATCGACTTCCACGCCACGATGGATCCGTCGTCGCTTCGTCCTGGATGGGAGGATGACGCAACTGCAGTTGCCATCGCCGATCTCTCGATGCACGGCGAACCCTTTCCATATTCTGCTCGCCACGTCCTCAAGCAAGCCATCGCGGCATGGGGCGAGCTCGGGTACACGGTTCAGATCGGGGTCGAGCTTGAGGCATACGTCATCGAACCCGATGGAGAAGGCGGCTGGAAGCGTTACGACAACCCGCGGGCGATGGTCTACGGCACCGGCCCCGCCAACGACCCCACTGGCATCATCGACGACATCATGCGCACGGCTTCGAAATGCGGTTTCCGTCCCGAATCGATCAACGCTGAGTTCGATGAGTCCCAGTTTGAATTGACGCTGGAGTTCGGCGATGCCCTTGACGTGGCCGACGACATCTTCCTGTTCAGGGTGATGGCGCGTGAGATCGCCTTGTCACACGGCCTCGACCTGACCTTTCTGGGCAAACCATTCGCCGACATCAGTGGTACGGGTGTGCACTTCAACATGTCTCTCGTGGACGCTGACGGCAACAACGCGTTCGCTGATACGTCGAGCGAAGACGGCATTTCGCCCCTCGCCAAACAGTCGATTGCCGGTCTGTGTGCCCACCATCAGGCGATGGCAGCGATCCTTGCCCCGACCGTCAACGCCTACCGTCGACTTCAGCCCGCTCAGCTCAGTGGCTATTGGGCGAACTGGGGCTGGGACCATCGCTGCGTCGCCACTCGCGTGCCGCCGGCGCGTGGAGCCGGTACCCGCATCGAGAGCCGTGTCGCAGATGGCGCCGTCAACATCCATAGCGGAATGGCTGCCGTTCTCACCGCCGCCCGCCTGGGAGTGGTGAACGAACTCGACTGTCCGCCCGCGGAAACCGGTGATGGATTCGAAGAGGTCAACACCGATGTGTGCGTGGCTGCGAACCTCGGCGAGGCGCTTGATCAACTTGAAGCCGACACGTCATTCTCAGCGGCTCTCGGCCAAGACTTGGTCGACAACTATGTTGCCAACAAGCGTGAGGAATGGGGTCGATACCTGGCCGCCGAGGGCTCGTTCGACGGAGCGGAGCCACCGTCAGCGTGGGAACTCAACGAATACATGATGTACCACTAGACGGCAACACGTTGTTTAGGACTGCATCGTCCAGACTTCGGGGTAGAGGTGGGTGCCGAGTCGGTTGCCTGGCCCCAGCCCCACTGCCGTCATCGCCTCGGAGTGGTCAGGGTCCATCCCGGTCTTTCTGAAGTCGACCCGTACATCGTCGCCGAGCCATTTCGTATTGAAGACCTTCAGGTCGCGGTCGTCGGGAAGATTTCCTGAGCCGCCGTGGATGCAGCGGCCGTTAAAGCACATGACATCGCCAGGCTCCATGTCCCAGCTGAGGATCTCGTATCGATCTCGATTGCCTTCGATGTCCGGGATTGGCACGGTGTCATCACCGAAGACCACCTGATCGCGGGCGTCACGGGTGAGTGCACCGAAATTTGGCTGCTCGAAGGTCTGATCCCAGAGATGGGACCCCCGCACCACCTCGAGCGCGCTCGAACTCGCAACGGGGACAAGCGGCATCCACGAGGACACGGTCTGAAACCCGTTGACCGACCAGACCGGCTCATCCTGGTGGAACGGGGTTCGGAACTGAGTGCCGGGAGCCCGGGAGAACATGGCATCGAAGAAGAAGTTCACGCGTGACGACTGCATCAGGCGCCCGGCAATCTCGCCCAGGGGGGAGCTGCGGACGAAATCGCCGTATTCCGGTCGAGTTCGCCAGACCTGACTGTCGTAGCGGGACTCTCGTCCTTCGCTATCACGATTCCATAGTCGGGCTCGCGGACTTGGATTGGCCAGCGTGTGTTCTACGCCGTTGAGAAGACGATCGATCCAGTCCGGTTCGATTACGCCCCTCAGACAGACAACTCCATCGGTTGCAAATGTTTGGATGTCCTCGGTGCATACACGCTCGGTGGTCATGGCGAAAGGGTGCTCCTTTGTGGACTCTGTGGCAAGAGATTCTTACGCCGGTTCGACCATGAAGAAGGCAGCGAGCAAAACGGCGATAGTCCCTGCGCCGGAAGCAACGACCATGAGCATGGTGAAGCCCTGGCTCACGTAAATCGCCGTCGCCAGCAGGGTGATAACCGCCCGAACGACGGTGGAGATACTGATGGCGCGCCCGACCATCTCAGCGCGAGCTCCGGGGTCCAGCTCTGAGACCAGTGGTATGGCGGACACGATCCCATATTCGAAGCCGAGAAACGCGGTCACGAGGATAAAGAGCCCGAGCCACAGCGGCGGCGAGCTGTAGGCGGCGAGGACGATCAACGCGCTGGTCATCAAGAGAGCCCCCCCGAGCATGGAGCGTCGTTTCCCGAGACGATCCGTCAATCGGGATGAGCCCATTGTGGCGATGACCTCTACGGCTCCAACGGCCACGATGGCCAGGCCGATCTCAGCCGTGTCGAGCCCATAGGTGTCCTCGAGCCAGAGTCCGTGACCAAGAAAGAGGAACTGGGCCGCGGCGGTCATCGCTGCGTTCGTGGCAAGAGCCGCGACCGCCGTCTTGGTCATGTGGGGCTTTCGAGCCTCATGGTTCGTCTGGCGCGCTCGCCGCGGTTCCTGGGCGCGCACGCGCAGTGCTGACAGGAGGGCGAGAACGCCCAAGAGGCTGAACGGTGCCCACCACGCAACACCGTCGATCAGCAGGCCGGCCACCGGCAAGCCGACGAGTGCGGCACCGCCCCAGGTGAGCTCAATCAAGCCGGTGGCTCGGCCTCGTCGCTCGTAGGCCACGACGTTGCCGATCCACGATCCCATGGCGACCTGATGCGCAGTGCGACCAAATCCGAAGATCAGCATGCCGGCGATCAACCCTGGTGCGCCAAGCGTGGCGATGAGGAGACCTGCAGCCGCGACCAAGCCGCCATAACTCATAATCGTTAGCGGTCCGATTCGATCGCTGGCCTTGCCGGTTATGGGTGCCGTGAGAGCGGTGAGTTCGCGGGCGCTGAGTGCGGTGCTCATTGACTCGACCGATAGACCCGCGCCACGGGCGAAGGCGGGGAGAAAGGTATAGGTCATCCGCATGGCGACATTGATCGCGAAGCGCAAGATGATCACTGCAGGCAGCGCTCGGCGAACCTCGGGGCGAAAACTCGACTCAGCCATAGGAGATCGAACCGCCCGTTAGGGCGTGACGACGTCGCTGTAGTGACGGGCTGCCACGTCGGGATGAGAGCGGAGGCGGACCTTCAGATTGTTCTCACCGAAGACACGATGTATTGGCTCGCCCTTCAGATCGACATCTTCAGGGCGGGTCTGGCTCGCCAGTTCGGGCGGAAGGTTCAGTGCTTCGAAGGTGGACTCGAAGGCCGGGTTGAAGAACAGAGCGATGGACAGCCGGTCCTGATCGCCACGGGGACTGGTCACACGATGGGGGGTGGCGGAGAAGTAGCCGCTGCTAGCGGCCTGCATCATCGCACCGAGATTCATGACGTAGGCGCCGGCGAGTGGCGGAATCGGCGTCATGTCGCCGTTTATTCGCACTTCAAGACCGGGAATCTCACTCTGAAGGATAAAGGTTAAAAGTCCGGAGTCGTGATGAAGCCCGACACCTTGGTCGGTCGCTGGGTTGCCGGCCGGATAGCGGATGATCTTGGCGTGTAGATCATGGGTGGGGATGAAAGCAGAATCGAAGGTGTCAATGGGTTGTCCGAGTGCGAGAGCCAAGGCCCGCAGCACCTGAATCCCCAGCGCCAGCATGTTGTCCAGCCATTCGAGTGCCAGCGGCCCAAGGTTCGGAACGGTCTCTGGCCACTGGTTTGGTCCCCGAAGCCGGAGCCAGGGGGGTCCTAGCTCATTCGGATCGGGCGAGAGTTGTTCTGGCCCGAAATCAAGCTGGTCCCGCCAATCAGCGCTGCCGGCCGTCTGCTCGTCACCGACTCTCGTGTAGCCGCGAAACGCAGGGCTGTTCACGAGGGCCAACTGTTCTCGCGTTGCCAGTGGGAGATTCAGGAACCTGCGACTCTCGGAGAAAAGGTCTGTCTCGAGCGATGGATCGATGCCGTGTCCGACAATGTGCGCGAATCCGACTTCGTGGCAGGCCGTGCGTAGCTCGTCCACGAATGCCTTGGCCTCAAGCGACGACGGGTCGGCGAGAAAGGGCGCAACATCGAGAACTGGGAGTCCTTCCATCAGTGAAGGACTCTACGGCTGCTTGCTTTGGTTGGTCGTGTCCTGGTGCCCAATGAATCTTCTGGGAGCTCAGCGCAATTGCTCAACGGCACTAACGAAACGGTCGACCTCGTCCTCGGAGTTGTAGTAGTGAACCGAGGCGCGCACGAGGGTCGGTAGGCCGCGATGAGGCAAATCCAGTCGGGCGTGTCCCGCTGGGGATGTCGACGTGTTGATCCGTTGGGCGCTGAGCTGGGCCTGCACGTCCTCTGAGCGAATTCCGTCCACTGCGAAGGTGACGATGCCGCCACGGATCTTGCCCTTGTCGTGCGTGGTTACCGCATCCAGAGCATCGAGCGCGCTGCGGAGCTCGGAGCCGAGAGCCAGGATGCGTTTGGATGTGGCCTCTACTCCAAGCTCAAGGGTGTAGTCGATCGCCGCGCCAAGGCCAAGCTTGCCTGCGTAGTACGTCTCCCAGTTTTCAAAACGGCGGGCGTCGGTGCGGATCTCATAGGTCCTGTCACCAGTCCACTCTGCGGCGTGGAGATCAAGGAATGGCGGTTCGATACGTTCGAGCGCTCGAGGTCCGGCATAAAGGAAGCCTGTGCCACGCGGACCTCGCAGGTACTTGCGACCCGTGCCTGACAGGACGTCACATTTGAGGATTCCGACGTCGAGGGGAACCTGCCCGGCCGACTGGCAGGCGTCGAGTACATAGAACGCGCCGTGCTCCTCGCAGAGTGCCCCCACCGCCGCGGCTGGATTGATCAGACCGCCGTTGGTTGGGGCGTGGGTGAGTGCAACCATCGCCGCCCCCTGGGCGAGTTCGTCCTCAAGATGGTCGAGGTCGATCTGGCCGTGCTCGTCATCTTCGATGAGTACGACCTCAATACCGTGGCGCTCCTGAAGTTGGAGAAGGGCGAGAACGTTGCTCACATATTCGCCTCGACACGTCAGGACTCGATCACCGGCCATAAAGGGATAGCCATAGACGGCCATGTCCCAGGCGCGAGTAGCATTTTCCACCACCGCCATCTGGTCCGGCTTCGCTCCCAGCAAGGTGGCGAGTGAGTCGTACACGGCTTCGAGGCGATCGGTGGCCTCTGTTGCGGCCTCGTACCCGCCGATGGTGGCCTCTCGTTCGAGGTGGCTGATCACTGTCGAGAGCACAACATCGGGGGGGAGGGCAGCGCCAGCGTTGTTGAAGTGCAGGACATGCTCGACGCCAGGAGTCGCAGCTCGCAGCCGATCGAGAGATACTGGAGAGTTCACGGCTCTAACCTAGTTGGGGGGCCTTCGAATCGATGGAGTGTGAGTTGAGCCCTGAGCGAGGATTCCCGGCCGCCGAGTACGCGGAACGAACCCGGCGGTGTCAGATCGTCATGGCCGACCGGGGCATTGGCGCCATTCTGTTTAGTACTGAACCAGAGGTCCGGTACTTCACCGGGTTCCACACACCGTTCTGGCAGAGCCCGACGCGGCCCTGGTTCACTGTGGTGCCCGCCTCCGGCAAGCCGATCGCCGTCATCCCTTCCATTGGTGGCGCTTCGATGTCGGCAACATGGATCGATGACGTCCGAACCTGGTCGTCCCCGGCCCCTGATGACGATGGCATTTCCCTGCTCATTGACTGCATTCAAGAGGTGGTGGACGAAGGTTCTCTCGGTGTCCCGATGGGGCCGGAAACGCATCTGCGGATGCCGCTTCGAGACGTCGATCGACTGCGCGCTGAGCTTGGGACGTTCGTGGACGTCACCGACATCATCAGCGGGTTGCGCATGGTGAAGAGCGAGCGGGAGATTGCCAAGCATCGATACGTCTGTGGACTCGTCTCGAATGCCTTTGACGAGCTCCCCGGGTTGCTTTCGACAGGCATGACCGAACGTGAGGCATTCGCAGCGTTCCGGGCGGAAATCCTTCGCCAAGGCGCAGACGATGTTCCGTACCTTGTTGGGGCGACCGGACCCGGCGGTATTGGCGACATCATCCGTCAACCCTCTGATCGTGAAATCATCGATGGTGATCTGTTGATCTTCGACACGGGTTCTACCTTCGATGGCTACTTCAGTGACTTTGATCGAAACTTCGCGTTCACCACGGCGAGTCAGGGCGCACGCGATGCCTATCGCGCCGTGTGGGAGGCCACAGAAGCTGGTCTTGCGGTCATTCGTCCCGGGGCAACGACCACCGATATATTTGCTGCTATGAACGACATTCTCAAAGCCAATGGCTCCCTGGGTAACGACGTCGGCCGTATGGGGCACGGCCTTGGTATGCAGGTGACTGAATGGCCGTCGCACACCGCCAGCGACAACACTGTCATCGAGGAAAACATGGTTTTGACCCTTGAGCCTGGCCTCCTGTGGGAACCCGGCAAGGCAATGGTCCACGAAGAGAACCTGGTCGTGCGTGCGGATGGCCCCGAGTTACTCAGCCGCCGGGCCGCGCCAGAACTGCCAGTAATCTGATGAGCGCCAACGTCCTCTCTGATGCAGAGATCGAGTCCTACTGGACGAACGGGTACGTGATTATCGCGGATGCGCTGAGTGCCGAGCAGCTGGACGGACTCCGGGCCGATTTCGCCCTCTGGGTCGATGAGTCTCGTGAGCATTCCGAGTCCTACGGTGAGACGCTTGCCAACCGACCTCGTTTCGACCTTGAGGTCGGCCACAGTGCCGACCACCCGGCCCTGCGTCGAGTGGCTTCACCCATCGAAGTTTCCGAAGCGTACCTCAAGGTCATGCGTGACAACCGAGGTCTCGACGCCGCCACCCAACTCATCGGCCCCAACGTCGAGTTCAACAACTCGAAGATCAACGCCAAGCACCCGGGCACTGCCACTGAAGTGAAGTACCACCAGGACTTCATGTTCCAGCCGCACAGCAACGAAGACCTCATCACTGTCCTGTTTTTCATCGATGATGTAACCCTCGAGAATGGGCCCGCCTACGTCGTCCCTGGCACCCATCGCGGCGACCTTTTTGACCACTGGCACGACGGCGTCTACACCGGCGCTGTGAGCGCCGATGTAGAGGCGGCCCATCTCGCTCGGGGCATTCCCGTCCAGGGGCCTGCGGGGTCAGCGTGTTTGATGCACACCCGTCTCCTGCATGGATCGGCGCCCAACAATTCAAAGGACCCGCGCACATTGTTCATCAGTGAGTATCGGGCCGAAGATTCCAAGCCGTTGCAGGTCAACCACCTGCCAAGCCGCTACCAGGGCGAGGTTGTGCGAGGCGAACGGACGAACCGAGTACGATGCTCGACATATGAGATGGAGTTTCCCGAGGTCCCTACGGGAGCCTCATTCTTCTCACAGCAAGCCAAGGCCGTGGACGTTGGCGAGTGACTATTCCTGGACTGATACCACTGTCGTTTGACACTGATGACGGCTTTGGCGCTCGGGCCCGACTCGGGCTCATCGTGCTTGAATCGGACCAGACGATCGAAGCCGAAGCTCGAATGCTTGATCTCGATGGCGTTGACATCTACCACTCGCGGATCCCTAACGCGCTTGAGGTCACGCCTGAGACCCTCACTGATATGGAGGCGCAACTGCCCATCGCCGCAGCCTTGCTGCCTTCAGAGTTCCAGTTCGACGCAATCGGTTACGGCTGCACGTCGGCGGCCACGCTCATCGGCGCTGAAGGAGTCGCTGCCGGGATCCACGCTGCCCATCCCGGCATTGCGTGTACAAACCCGATTTCGGCTGCAGTTGAAGCGTTCCGAGCCCTCGACACTCGACGTATCGCCGTGGTCACGCCCTACACGGCAGATGTGACGGTGCCCATCGCCCAACACTTCACTGATGCCGGCTTGGAAGTCACGGCTCTTGGATCGTTCCTCGAACCGAGCGATCTTGTGGTCGCCCGCATCTCCGAAGCCTCGATCGCTGAGGGCGTTCGCACTATCGCAGGCAGAGCTGACTGCGATGCGGTGTTCGTCTCGTGCACGAGCCTTCGCTCGATGGCTGCGGCCGATGCCCTCGAACGTGAGGTCGCCATGCCCGTTGTGTCCAGCAACATTGCGTTGCTGTGGCACCTGCTGCG
>JABIQM010000225.1 GCA_018699415.1 Acidimicrobiaceae bacterium | reverse complement strand
GAAAAGTACTCGGTCGATGCTGCAAATGCAGCGTCTTCAGCCTGAACTCAAGGCGATCCAGGCGGAATACAAAGATGACCGCCAGAAGATGAACGAGCAATTGATGGCGTTCTATCAGGAGAACGGCATCAACCCATTGGGCGGCTGTCTACCAATTCTGGTGCAGTTGCCAGTTTTCCTTGTTCTCTTTCGAGTGGTTCAGGGAATTACCCATCGGGTGACCGGCTTTGGTGAACAATCAGGTTGGTCGACCGGCCGAATCGGCGCTGGTGGAATGAGTGAAGTTAGTCCGCTTTCGTCGACCGAACGTCCGTTCGATCCGCAAAATCTTCCGAACGATAGCGAGATGTATATGGATCTCGTCGGCGAGGGTATGGATTTCGCCAGTCGTCCGACCGAAATGCTCTCGCTAGGCCTAGATCTTTCGCGGTCTGCCCAAAGTGCTCTGGGCGAGGGAATCATTGGTGCTCTCCCCTACCTAGGCCTCATAGTCGTCGTTCTAGTCTCTTCGCTGTACCAGCAGCGTCAGATCCGGGGCCGTAACAGTGGTGCCCAGTCGAATCCGCAGCAGGAAATGATCATGAAGATCCTGCCGTTCATGTTGCCAGTGTTCAGTTTCACCATGCCGACTGCACTGGTGATCTACTTTGTCGTCTCGAATCTGTACCGCATTGGTCAGCAGGGCTATATCACTCGCTCGCTCTATCGCGGGGAAGACAGCCTCGGAGAGCAGGCTCGTAAGTCACGCGAAGCCACCCAGAGCGCGACGAAGGCCAGCAAATCCCCGGGTGGTGGACGGGTCACGCCGAAAAAGGGTGAACCCACGCCAAAGCGGGGTGCGGTGGCTAAGGGCTCGAAGACACAGGGCTCGAAATCACAGGGTAAGAATCGTTCATCGGGGTCTGGGGCCGGGCGCACAGGTAAGGCGCCCAGTCGCCATCACGGGGCAAGTGGACGCACCACTGATCCGGGAAGTCCCCAACACAAGAAGCGCAAGCGCTAGCGACCAGCTGGCGCGCTTGCGCCCCGAGATGGCACCACGTTGATGTGCGTGCTGAGTGAGGAGTCCTTCATGGAATGGGTAGTAACGACAGGTAAGACGATCGAGGATGCGAAAGACGTCGCCCTTGATCGGCTTGGTGTTCATGAAGATGATGCTGAATTTGAGGTGTTGTCTGAGGTAAAGACAGGTCTTTTCGGCCGGGTGAAGGAAGATGGGCGTGTTCGCGCTCGTGTTCGGCCCAGCACACCGCGTGCGAAAGACGAGCGGGGGCGCCGAGGCCGCAATGGCAAAGGACGCGATCGGAATCGATCGGGTAAGGGCGATGACGGTCAGGGTCAGCGCGGTCAGGGTCAGCGCGGTCAGGGTCAAGGCCGAGGAGCGTCTTCGTCACCTGAGAAGAAGAGCGGACGTGACGAGAGCCCGAAAAAGCGCCATGATGGCAATAGCCGTCCTGCAAAACAGTCGAGTGAGAGAAAAGCGAAGGAGAAGCCAATGAGTGACGAACCAATGATGCCACTCCCCCAGCAAGCTGATATTGCGGAGGAGTTCATGTCGGGTCTCGCGGAACGCTTTGGCGTGACCGTGGCAATGGCTCGTGAGGATGTGGCTGAAGATGAGATTCGTATTACGGTGAGTGGCGACGATCTGGGCCGCATGATCGGTCGTCGGGGCGCTACGGCGATGGCAATTGACGATCTGGTGCGTACTGTGCTCCAACGTCAGGCCGGCAGCAGCCGCAACGGGCGCATCCGTGTCGACGTTGGCGGTGTTCGCACGCGGCGAGCTGTGGCGCTGGCAAACTTCTGTCGTGCGCAGGCGGTTGAGGTCCGTGAATCGGGTGTTGCTCGGTCCTTAGAGCCTATGGGTGGTGCTGATCGTAAGGTGGTTCACGACACCATTGCTGAAGAGGGTGGCGTTGACACCATCTCTGAAGGTGAAGATCCGAATCGCCGTGTGGTGATTGTTCCGGCTGAGGATGCGAGCTAACTTCCCCACCGAGGCACTCGAACGAGCCTGGCGCCCAGCTCGAGTAGCGGGCGTCATAGGCTCGGCGTCGGTAGAAGAGATCGTTGAACACACGGCTGGCTTCTTGTCGGCCGTGTGTTCTGTTTTTGGTGTCTCCAGTGTTCTACGTTGCTTAGACGTTGGTTCAGGGCCCGGGATTCCCGGTTTGTTGCTCGCGTGGGAACTCCCGAAAAGCTCCTGGACGTTGCTAGATTCGTCATTGCGCCGATGTGAGTTTGGAGGCGATGCGGTCGTAGCGCTTGACCTTTCGGATCGGGTGCAGGTCGTTCATGGCCGGTCAGATGAAGAGTTGACCGATGTTCCACGTGCAACGATGGACGTCGTAACAGCTCGCTTGTTGGGGAGTCCGGCGGAGACACTGGAGTTATGTGCGCCATATTGTCGTCCAGGCGGTCTCCTTGTAGCCTCGATTGCTTCTCGCGATCGGCGAGTCTGGGAGTCTGCTGCTGAGGTGCCAGGCGTTGACTCTGTGGTGGTTTCCCATGATGGCGGCAACGTATTTGCACGAATGCTGATCGGCGAGGGAATGGATCCCAGGTTGCCCCGACGCCCCAAAGCTCGCGCGCGGCGCCCGCTTCTTTCGCTCTGAACTCGCGGAAGAGGCGTGTTGGACACGGGGATGTGTCACGTTTCACGTGGAAAGTATAGCGAGGGTGCTTGACCTCGGTATCTGTCTCAGCGAGGATGTGGTTAGCTCAAACGAATGGAGAGCACCCAGTGGTAGCTCCCGACCAGGTTACGTCCAATTCAGCAGATACCCGAATCTTTGCCGTTGCGAACCAGAAGGGTGGAGTTGGTAAAACGACGACCACAGTCAATCTCGGAGCGTGCTTTGCCGAACTTGGGCAGCGAGTGCTGGTTGTGGATCTCGATCCTCAAGCGAATGCGAGCACGGGTCTCGGGCTCAACCCTCGGCAACTTGAATATTCGCTGTATGACGTGCTTCTCCGTGACGTGCCGATGGAGGATGTCATCGAGCCAGTAGCAGTAAAGAATCTTTATGTTGCTCCTGCCAGTTTGGATCTTGCGGGAGCTGAGATCGAGCTTGTGCCGACGTTTAGTCGCGAGGGCAAGTTGAAAGCGGCGATCGAGGCAGTGATCGAGGACTATGACGTGGTCCTCATTGACTGTCCGCCATCCCTTGGACTATTGACGATTAATGGCCTCACAGCGGCAACGGAAGTTCTGGTGCCGATTCAGACCGAGTACTACGCGCTGGAAGGACTGGGGCAATTGATTCGCAATGTTGATCTTGTGACTCGGAATCTCAATCCAACTCTTGAACTCAGCACCATCGTGCTTGTGATGTACGACGCGCGGACTAAATTGTCGAAACAGGTTGCTGAAGAAGTGAGAGAGCATTTCGGTGACAAGGTGTGTCGTCAAGTAATCCCTCGAACGGTGCGGTTGAGCGAGGCACCAAGCTTTGGCCAACCGATCACTGCGTTCGATCCTGTTTCACGTGGAGCAATTGCATATACGAATTTGGCAAAGGAGATTCTTGGTGTCGAATAGGCGGAGTGGACTGGGCAAGGGGCTGAGTTCGCTCATTCCGGCTGATGTTGATGCGGGCGATGCTTTGTATCGTGAGATCGGGATCAACGATGTGATCCCGAATCGCTACCAGCCCAGGACTCATTTCGAAGAAGAAACCCTCGCTTCGCTCAGCGCATCAATCGCTGAGGTTGGTGTTATTCAGCCCATCGTGGTTCGGAAAATCGATGACGGAGGCTACGAACTCATAGCGGGGGAGCGGCGCTGGCGAGCTGCAAAGCGAGCGGGGCTCCCGTCAATTCCTGCTCTGGTTCGTGAGCATAATGATCTCGCAAGTCTTGAAACTGCGGTTATTGAAAATTTGCATCGGCAGGATCTCAACGCCTTAGAAGAAGCAGCCGCCTATCAACAACTGATTGAAGATTTTGAGCTGACGCAAGAGCAAGTTGCTAAGCGCGTAGGCCGCTCTCGATCAGGAGTAGCCAATACGATTCGTCTCCTGCAATTGACACCAGTCGTGCAGCGTCTGGTGATTGAGGGCCAGATTAGTGCCGGCCATGCTCGCGCCTTACTGAGTTCACCTGATCGAGCTGCTCAGGAGGCGATAGCGCAGCAAATTGTCGATGAAGGTCTCACGGTTCGTGACATCGAACGCTTGATGCGAGGTGATCCGGACGACGGTGAAGACGACGGCGACCCTGAGGCGACTGGCTCCCATGGGCCATCGACGGGTGGTGGGGGAGACTCTGGACGGGCCACACCGGTCGCCGTACCTGGGATCCTAGAACTGGAGGAACTCTTGGCTGCTCGGCTTGATACTCGAGTCCGTGTCCAGTTGGGGAAAGGTCCAGGAAAGCTGTTGGTCGAATTTGCTGATCTGGATGATCTGGAGCGGATTTATCAAATAATCACGCCGCCGGGGACCCGTAGCTAAGCTGCAAACATCGGAGAAACACGACTTATCCCCAGAGAGTGAGTCGTTAGGCCTAGGTAGCTCTCACTGAAGTGAACGTTTCGCCTGTGTCTGTGGACAGCTTATGGATAACGCTTAATCTTCAGCTTCGCTAAACGGTTGCCCAAACCACTGAGTCACCGCATCCTGGAGGGCTTCGGCCACGCGTGGCGCCGTCTCCACGACGAGCGCAGGAGGTCCGATTCTGCACCATACTGCTGGCATTCGAGTCTCCCGGAGGATCGGAATTCGCATACCAGTAGCAGGGATCGGGACACCAAGTAAGGATGAGAGTTCTAACTCGCATCGTGAAGCAAGGCTCTGTCCCCCCGCCGAGACAAACCCGTCAGTGGAGAAATAGGCGATAGACCAGTCCTCGGTAGCAAGGGTGATCCCGATGTAGACCGAACTATCCCACGTATTGGCGGTGTGAGCTTGTTTTGAGAGGTCAGGATGGTGAAGCGTGACAACCTCTGCGCCTGCAAGGCGTAAACGCTTGGCGAGGGCGTCCGCGACCGTTGGGAGTCCTCCGGCTTCACCAATGACGAGGCGATGTCCTGCGACGCCGGGAGAGGCAGTGCGTAGTCGCTCGATCTCGCGCACCTCGGCCACCGTCTTCCCTGTTGAGCGACGTCCTGAAAGTCGCCCGAACGCGACGACCGTGTCTGGACCGACCACGCCGTCAGGGGTAACTGCTTGGTTGTGCTGGAAGTTCCGTAGGGCGGACTCAGTGTCAGGCCCAAATATGCCGTCGACATACCCGGCGTCGAACCCAAGGCTCCCAAGACGTTGCTGGAGGTCTGTGACGTCGTCGCCACGGGTCATGGGGGAGCGAAGGTAGAGCATGCGATCGCCAAGTCGATGATCAGCTTCGATCAGCGCTGCCCATGTTTGGCGGGCGCAGACGCCATCCTCAACGAGTCGCCGCGACGACTGGAATTCGCGAACTGCTCGTTCCGTATCGGTATCGAAAATATCGAGTTCGCCAACGTCGATAAACCCGGCGGCCACCAAGCGGCGGTGGAGGTCACGAATAGCGGCCCCCTTGTCACCTCGGCGCAGTGGCAGTCCCGGTGTGGTCATCTAGGGGAGCGTATCGGGCGACGTGGTTCGGGTCATGGCTCACCAAGGTAGAGGTGCTCAAAAAGCAAAACGGCCGACCCAGTGGGCCGACCGCATGTTCCCTCGGAGAGGAGGGGCTACATGAACTCAGCGAGATCGTCGAGAAGTGCTTGCTTGGGCTTGGCGCCCACGATGCGCTTTATGGGCTCGCCGTCCTTGAACAGGATCAGGGTTGGGATGCTCATGACTTCGAAGCGACGGGCGATGTCGCCAGCCTCATCAACGTTGAGCTTGGCAACCTTGAGGGCATCCCCCTTCTCGCTGGCGATCTCTTCGAGCATGGGTGCGATCATCTTGCAAGGACCGCACCATTCAGCCCAGAAGTCAACGAGAACCGGCATGCTTGAGCCAGCGATCTCCTCGTCGAAGGTGGCGTCAGACAGCGTGTTGACAGCTCCAGCCATATGGCAGCGTCCTTTCATACGTCTCGCACGGAGACAACATTTCACTTATGGACAAGATTGCACACGAGCCGAAAAGCGCTCGGTGACGAATAGTTCAACCCATTCGATTGGCGGTCTATTCCCTTACCGGGAGGACCACAGTCGACTCTAGTCGTGTTGTGCCTCGAGCCAGCGCTCTGCATCAAGGGCACCCTGACAGCCTGATCCTGCCGCAGTGATGGCCTGCCGGTAGAGATCGTCCTGCACATCTCCGACAGCAAAAACTCCATCGACGTCGGTGCGAGTTGAGCCGGGGTCCGTCACGAGATAGCCACTGTCCTTCATTGCTACCTGACCCTTGAAGATGTCGGTGTTGGGCTTGTGCCCGATCGCGATAAACAGGCCGGTGACGGGGAGTTCGGAGATCTCGTCAGTCTTGAGGTTCTGAACCTTGACGCCTGCGAGCGAACCATCACCGAGGTACTCGACCACAGTCGAGTCCCAGAGGAACTCGATCTTGGGGTTGTTCATCGCCCGGTCTTGCATGATTTTTGACGCCCGCAATTCGTTGCGGCGATGGATGACAGTGACCTTGCTGGCGAAGCGTGACAGGAAGTGGGCCTCTTCGAGGGCCGAGTCGCCACCGCCGACAACGGCGATCTCGTGATCTCGGAAGAAGAAACCGTCGCAGGTAGCGCAGGTCGAAAGCCCGTGACCGACCAGGTCGTTTTCGCGGTCGAGGCCAAGCATCAACGACTGGGCACCAGTAGCAACGATGATGGCGTGAGCCCGGTGCGTGGGCTCCGCGGCATCAGGATCACCCACCCAAACGCCGTAGGGCTTAGCTGATAGATCGATCCTTGAAGCTTTTACCGTTTGGATCTCGGCACCGAACCGTGCGGCCTGGGTGCGGAAGTTCATCATGAGTTCTGGGCCCATGATTCCGTCGGGAAAGCCTGGGAAATTCTCCACATCAGTAGTGAGCATCAGCTGCCCACCCGGCTGATCGCTGGTGCTGCTTGGCTCGCCTTCGAGGACCAGCGGAGACAGGCTGGCGCGGGCGGTATAGACGGCAGCGGTCAGGCCGGCAGGGCCAGAGCCGATGATGATGACGTCGCGTACGTCTGACACAAGAAACCTCGATTACTACGGGGATGTACTCAGAAGAGAACTAGGTGAATGCTTGGATGGTTCCGTAAACGACAATGGCGAGGATTATCAGGCCATCAACGGCTGCAGCCATGAGTAGGGGCTTGGGTGAGCCTTCGCCGCGGCGAGACAGCCACGCACCAAGACCGAGCACGCTGATCAAGCCACCGATGAATGCATGGGCTGCCCAGACAGCGTCGCCAACGCCGGAGCCAATCGGGAGATAGGCATCGGCCATCCGGATGAGGACAATGATCAGGATGATCACCGAGGCGATAGCAAGTGCGGAAATCACCAGCCCATATACGAGAGTGCGCGCCATCATCACCATGTTGTCGGTGGTGCGGCCCTTGACTGTGTCGATCAGATCAACCAGCTGGTCAGCCTTCTCATCAGACCAGTCGGGGCTTTCGCTGTTCGAGTTGTCGACATCAACACTGTCGCTCATCGCCATAACCACGAAGTCTATCGGAGCCTCGCTCTAGGGCTCTCCGCGCAGGGTGTTATCCGGCGATCAGGGTGTTATCCGGTGATCAGGGTGAGACGAATAGTTTGGTTATTGGGCTGCACGTGTCGCTCGGAGCGATCCGGCCAACTGATGCGGCACTCTCGAAGTGGCGACCGACCACGATCGTGTAAGGCGTTGTATCCAAGACAGCTTCGGCAATGTCTACATCGAGTGTTGTATCGCCTGCCAGCGCCAGTGCGAGAGCTTCCCCGCAGGTGGTGAACGCCAGGATCTCGGCGGAAGCATCGGCTACTTCCTCGTTGGCCGTCATCTCGGTGACCAGGGTTTCAACTGTGATGGCAAGCTCCTCTACGGAGGCGTAGACACCGAGATTGTCCGGCAGGGGATCGAAGTTGGAACTCTTTTGGAGCCGGCTTGCGGGCCTGCCGTCCTCAGCGACGGCATCGTTGCTGGTGCCGGCAGTGGCTTCATCGCCATCGGAGGCCATGTCGACGTCGGCTGCCATTTCAGACGCTGCCTCCGCTGTATCGGCGTCGTCGCTCGAGTCGCTGGCATCGTCTGATTCACTCGTAGCACTGAAATTCGCGGCGTCGTCGCCGCTCTCGATGAAACTCTCGTCATTGGAGCTGGAGTCGATTGAGTCTCCCGCTGAGTCGCTATCTTCGCCGCTTCCGAGGGAGCCGATACCT
>JABIQM010000071.1 GCA_018699415.1 Acidimicrobiaceae bacterium | reverse complement strand
TTGTTTGTTCGCGCCTACGACTACATCTGCGAGTACTACTGAGGCTCCGCTGATGTCCACCTCTGAACTGCTCGATGGCATTCCGTACTGGACCGAGAAAATGTACCGGCCCGGTGGCGGGCAGGACCACCTTGGCCTCGGATCCGTCGCGACGGATCGCATCCTTCCCAGGCTTTCGCCTGGCATCAACGTGTTGACGACCCATCCCAGGTACTGGTCGTTCTATGCCTTTGTGCTGAGCGAGTTCTGGAGCCGTGACCTGCCTCGAACGAAGGCTGCGTTGAGGGATTGGTATAGGCCCCTCGAGTGCATTTACGCAGTGGCGTGCTCCCTCTGCGAGAACCCTGAGCACTTCGGCACCCCGATCGGCACACGACGAATCGCCGGCCTGGTCGCAGACGAGCCGAGCGGGTTCGACCCGCAGTTCGACTACATGGACTCTGCGATGGGCGGTTACGGGCTCTACTACTCCACTGTCATGCAGACCGTTGGCTTGGTCGCCCTTGCCGACCCGCGGCTCGGGCTGCCCGTCGACACCGTCACACCCGATGGCCAGGTTATTGCCGACGCGTTTCGGGCTGTGATCGCTGACACAGAGTACTACAACGACTGGATCGACCGGCACGATGAGGAGGTGCCCTACGGGGTTGCAGCCGAATACGGCGAGTTGGCCTGCTTCTGCCGCCTCCGCGACGAGTCAGCACTCGACCGCCCGGTCCTCGTCGACGCCTTCCTCCATCACGGCAACCCAGTCGAGGCTAAGGGACGCCGACAGACGCTGCGAATGTTTTGTGAGTTGGCTGCTCAGACCGAGACCGTCGCAGTCGATGCAGCATCGTTCCGACGTCTTATCTACTACGGAGCCGACCACGCAGCGGAGGTGGACGCGTCCGGCGTCGCCTTCGTCCCACCAGAACCGCTCGCCCGCACAGCGCGCAAGTGGCGTCTATATCAGGCGCGCGAGTACTTCAACGCGTCGCTCAACGAGATGTGGAGACGGCTGTCAGATTGGGGGCTTGCCCGCGACGGAGACATCTACCCAGTTCCAATAGTTGACCTACTCAAGTCGATCGACGCAGTCGACTTCGAAGGTTTCGCCGAATCGGTTGGCGTCGATCTTCCACCGAGCGGACTCACCGCCGACTCTCCGTACCAGGAACTGCTCGAGTGGGTCATGTCGGTCGGCGGCGTTACCGGTCAACTTGATGACCGCTGGGAACTCAACCGTGACCTCACAGAGGACCGGATCATCGAGTGGCTTGGTTACGGGCGATCGGCGACCGACAACGGCCCTGACGTTCTCGCTGCGGCGCTCACGCTCGCAACGTTCGTTGCTGCGCGCCTCTGGCCGCCGGAGTTACCGCTGCTCGAACCGGCCGACTGGTTCCCTGTCGTCGAGGGAGGACGAGATCGACTCGGAATGCAGCGATTCATCGACACGCTTCGCGAAAGGGTCGACGCCGGCGAAACGATCGGGGAGATCGCCCGCTGGTTGACACTCGACTATGTGATCACCCAGCACGAACGTGTCGCCACAGCGAAGCTCTCGACCACGGGCGATACGTTCCGGTTCCGACGGGAAGCTGGGAGACTCCGCTTCTTTTCGAAGGATTCCAAAGTCGGCATGAATGACTCCCGGTTCAATGCGCTCGCCACCTTCGTCTACGAACTCGGCTGGTGTGGCTACCTGTACGTCGAGGACCACGGCCTGACCAAGGAGGGCAAGCTCCTGCGTGCTGACGGAGACCTGCCGATTTCCCGGGCGTTTAAGTCGCTTGCGACTGGGGAGGGCGCGTGACGTCACCCAGAGTCCTAGTGCCGAGGCTGTTCGACGAGCAGTGGGACAGCGTCATCATCGCCACGTACGGTGCCGACCTCGCCTTCTATGAACGAGACCTATGGCGTCAGATCGGACGAGCGAAGAATCGTCTGATCTTCGCCGACAGTCGACAGGTCCAGCGTCGGCTCGTAGCTGAAAGCAGCAGTTCGCTGCGTCACGTCAACCGCTCCTACGTGCTCGCACCCTTGCGGGTGGGTGGCGCCGCTCACGCCAAGTTCATCCTCCTGCTCGCCGAGGGCCGGGGATTGCTTGCAGTTGGGTCGGGGAACCTCGGCATGGATGGCTATACGTCGCAGGGGGAGTGCTTCACCACCTATCTCTGGTCGGCGGAGGACTCCCAGCACCTTCATGCCTTCGTTGCGGCGAAGGACTTC
>JABIQM010000217.1 GCA_018699415.1 Acidimicrobiaceae bacterium | reverse complement strand
TCGGGTGACTCGTACTCGGACATGAACCGAGTCTAGTGACCGTTTTCGAGATGGTCTTCTAGCCACCGCTCAGAGATGGCTCCGGGCAACCCAATGGCGACCAACGACGACACCTTGGGGACGGGCTCGAGTGTGTTGTGCTCGGTGAGGGTCCAGCGGGGGCCAACCCGTTGAAAGACCCGAAACCCATCGGGAGTGGCGATGATGCCCTTAGCCCTCACCACGGCAGCGGGAAGGGCCTCGGCCATGGCGCGGACGGTGCCGAGATCGATCTCGGCACCCTCATAACTCCACGTCTCGAACGGTATGGCGTGGTCATGGAGGCGGTCCATCGCTGGTGCCTTCAGGCGCGGAGTGAGATCGAGCAACACGGCGGGATCAATCACGGCGTTGACGGCTCGAACCGTGGGGGCATCAGGAGCCAGTTGGTCAAGGAGCGCGTCGAGCCGAAGGGTTGCCGCCTCGTCCATGAGATCGGTCTTGTTGATGACGATGAGGTCAGCGGCGGCCACCTGACCACGCACGGTTTCGCCGACATAATCATCGGCTGCGTTGGCCGCGAACTGGAAGCCGTCGACCATCACCACGACAAGATCGAGGCGATATCCCCGGCGATGGGCGAACGCAGCGATCCCGGCTGGGTCGGCTACCCCACTTGCCTCGATCGCGAGCCGTTGGGGCCGCGGTTCGAGTTGGTCGATATCGGACAGCGCAGCACCGAGGCCATCGACAAGGCTGCAGCAGATGCAGCCGTTGGGAAGCGAAACCGTGTTGCCCTCGGCCGCGTCGATCAACGACACATCGATGTTGAGTTCACCGAAGTCGTTGACCAGGATCGCTACGCGCTCATCGGTCGTGGCAAGGAGATGATTAAGAAGGGTGGTCTTTCCCGCGCCGAGGTAGCCGCCGATGATGGTGACGGCAATGCGTTCGCCGCTCATCGGGTCACGAGTTGGTGCCGGCTTGGTACTTCTCGCCTCCGACCACGGTGCCCCAAACGCCGATGTGCTTCAGGTCCATCGGATCGACCTCGTAGGGGTCGGCATCGAGGATGGCGAAGTCGGCGTACTTGCCGGACTGGATCGACCCGACCTCATGGTCCAACTTCAACTGGCGGGCCGCGCCGATGGTGGCAGCCTCCATCGCCCGTTCGACCGAGATCCGTTCGTCGGGCCCGAGGACCTCGCCGGATTTGGTGTGGCGGTTGACGGCACACCACATCACGTGAAGATGCCCCAGGGGAGTGATGGGGGAGTCGGAGTGGAACGAGAACGGCACACCGAGACGATCGGCGGTGCCGCACGCATCCATGCGCGCCGCTCGTTCGGGGCCGACGGTGAACGCAGCGTGCTCGTCGCCCCAATAGAAGATGTGGTTGCTGAAAATGTTGGCGTGCATTCCCAGCGCCGCCATGCGCGCGTATTGGGCCGGGGTGGTGAGCTGGCAGTGCTGCACGGTGTGGCGATGATCCCAGCGGGGGTGTCGTTCCAGCACTTCTTCGACGGCGGAGATGAAGACCTCGGCGGCTTGGTCCCCATTGCAGTGGCAGTGCACGGTGAGGCCGGCGCGGTGGTGCGCCTCGAGCGTGTCGACGACCTGTTCGGGGGGCATGACCCAGATGCCGTTCTCGGCGTTCCCCTCCGGCGGGTTGTGGTAGTAGGGCCAGCTGATTCGTGCCGTGAAGCCTTGGATCGATCCGTCGATGAGCAGCTTGATGATGCCGAACTTCAGCTTGTCGTTGACGGGATTGTCACGAAGTTCGACAACCTTCTGTGCCAGTTCGTCGGGGTTCATCGGTGTCGAGAACGTGGAGCCAGCGACCATGATTCGGGCTGGAAAACTAGGGCTGCTGGTCACCGATTTCCAGGCGTCGAGTCCCTTGTCGGTGAACGGTGTTCCGCCGAGGTCAGTCACGAGGGTGTGGCCCGTGTTGCGGGCCGCAAAGGCGAAGTTCCATTTTGCGCTCTCGGTGGTGAGGCCGGAACGGAACTTTCGTTGAGCGGTAATGGCCAGGCTCATGGCCGCCGGTTCCTGGAGCTCGCCGTTTGGTCGACCGTCACTTCCGAGCTGGATGCCAGGGGTCGGGTTGGCTTCGGTGATCTCTTCCTGAGCGAGCAGTGCCGTGTTGACGGTGGCGAGGTGACCGCTGGCGTGCTGGACGAAAATCGGCCGGGTCTCGCTGACCGCATCGAGGTGGTGACCGACGAGGCGCTCCCCGGTCAAATAGATCGGGTCGAGCCCCCAGGCAACAAGGGACTCGGTGGGGTCAGTCATTGCTGCTTCAACTTCGCTGAGCCGGGCAACAACCTCGTCGATGGACTTGCATCCGGCCCAGATCGTGCCTTCCGGGTCGCGTCGATCGAAGAAGCCGACATAGGTGAAGGTCCACATGCCGCCGGTCATGCTGTGGCTGTGTGCCTCGATGAACCCAGGCGTGATGACATGATCGCGGAACGACTCGTCGACCGTGTGATCGCCCCATGTCTGAAGCTCGGCGAGGTCGCCGACGCCGAGGATGCGGTCACCTTGTACGGCGACCGCTTCTGCCGATGGAAGACCCGGATTCATCGTGATCACACGACGTGCCGGATAGATCGTGAACTCAGCCATCATGACCCCCTGGTGCAGATGTGGCTCGCAGTGCCACCTTGTCTACCTTGCCGACGGCGAGCATAGGAAGTTGCTCGTGGACGAATACCGCCTTCGGCACCTTGTAGTTGGCGAGATGCGAGCGGACGTGCTCGATGATCGCGTCGGGTGCAGCGTCGCCCGATAGCACGACATGGGCATGACCGACTTCTTGGAAGAGTTCGTCAGGAACGCCCACGACGGCAGCCAACGCCACCGCTGGATGCTCCTCCAGACAGTCCTCGATCTCACGTGGGTACACGTTGTAGCCACCCGACTTGAACATGTCGGAGTTGCGGCCGAGGAACACATACCGTCCGTCATCACGCTGTCGGAGGAGATCGCCGGTGCGGTACCAGCCGTCGCTGTCGATGGCGGCAGCAGTAGCTTCCGGACGGTTCCAGTACTCCTTCATGAGAAAGTCGCAACGCACCAACATCTCACCCTGCTCGCCTTGTGCGACATCGTTCCCCTTGTCGTCGACGAGGCGAAGCTCGGTCTGGTCGGCGATGAACCCAACCGTGGTCGTGGCGAGTTCGGCGGAGTCGTCAGGGCCGCTGAATACGACGCCGCCAATCGTCTCGGTCGAGCCGTAGCCAGTGCTGGCACGGGAAGCCCCCGTCTTGGCCAGCAACTGTTGGATCAGCTCGAACGGCATTGCGGCACCGCCCCAGGCAATGTGTTCAACCGAGCTGAGATCGGCATCGGCAAAGTCTGGATGGGCGACGCATATCTGGAAGATCGTGGGTACGCCGCCCCAGAGGTTGATTTGTTCCTCGGCGACTGTGCGCATCATGAGGGCGGGGTCAAAGCGGTCTTGCATGATGATCGTGCCGCCCCCGATCAT
>JABIQM010000072.1 GCA_018699415.1 Acidimicrobiaceae bacterium | reverse complement strand
CTGACGGCATCACAGAAGTCTGGGGCCGGGGTGCGGTCGACATGCTCAACCTCACATCGTCGATGCTGGTGGCCTTCCGTGATGTGGTGAAGCGTGGCGTCCGTTACCCGGGCGACATTGTCTACTTCGCGGTAGCCGACGAAGAGGCCGGCGGCATCTTCGGCGCCGCGCCACTGATCGAAAAACACTGGGACAAGCTGCATTGCGACTATGTGCTTACCGAATACGGGGGTACGCCGTCAACGACGCCGGAGGGCACCACGGTCCTGCTGACCGCGGGCGAAAAAACCGGCGCTGCTCGCCGGATCACGGTGCACGGCACCCCAGGACACGGCTCGATGCCATACGCCACCGACAACGCCATGGTGAAGGCAGCCGAGATCGTGCGGAGGCTCTACGAGGGCGACGTGGCACCCCGGATCGACGAAATGTTTACCGAACGAGTCAGGGCCCTCGGTCTCTCGAGCGACATCGAGGCGAGGCTCCTCGACCCGATCCAGGTGAAAGATGCTCTCGCTGAGCTCCCCGAAGGCCTGGCGCGCAACACGCACTCCTGTTGCCACATGACATTTAGCCCCAACGTCATGACCTCCGGCAACAAGATCAACACGGTTCCCGATCGCGCCGTGATCGAAGTCGATATTCGTGCCCTGCCCGGCGACACCCTTGCCGACGTCGACCGAGTACTGCGCGAGGTGATCGGCGAAGACATGTTGCCCCACGTCGACATCGAGCCGTGGCGCGAGGACATGCCTGAAGGTTCGCCGATCTCGTCAACTGACACGCCGCTTTGGGACGCGCTCGCGGACTCGATACGCATCGCCTACCCGGATGCCCGAGTGATCCCCAGCATCGTCACCGGAGGTACAGACGCTCGCTTCTTCCGCCGCCATGGCGTACCCGGCTACGGGGCCGGCCTGCTCAGCAACAAGGTGCCGCTGTCAGAGTTTCTCAACCGCTTCCACGGCCACAACGAACGCATCGACATCGAGTCGCTCGAACTCACAACCCAACTCTGGGGTAACGTCCTCGATCGCATGTGGAAGTAACGCCGGGAAACGCTGGGGACAGACCCCCAGCGTTGGTTACGACGGCAGAGAGATCACAGTGACAACTCCGGTACTGCCGTCGACCTCGACGACGGCACCATCGGGAATCCGACGCGTGGCATCGAGCACAGACACTGCACAAGGGATGCCAAGTTCGCGGCTAACGATGATGGCGTGACTCAACGCCGCGCCGACATCGACCACCACCGCACCAGCAGGAACAAACAGAGGCGTCCAGGCTGGGT
The DNA here is from genome assembly GCA_018699415.1 of Acidimicrobiaceae bacterium. Classification (GTDB taxonomy): domain Bacteria; phylum Actinomycetota; class Acidimicrobiia; order Acidimicrobiales; family Aldehydirespiratoraceae; genus JAACCU01. Next base: position 8,229 of record JABIQM010000072.1, on the reverse strand, counting down.
CTGTGTAGGGAGCGACCAGTATCTCCCCAGGACCGAGAACGGTTGGATCGGACGGGTCAAGCACCACCCGAGCGACGCCACGGGCTACGCCTGGACACCCGGGCACACCCTGAAGGCTGGCGTTCACCGCAACTGCCTCTACCGCTCGCTCGCCCACTCTGTCCCATGTGTCTACCGGCGGAACAACCTCGTTGATGATGAACGGGGGTTCGACCGAGCTGATCTCATCAAGCGTCGCCTGACGGGCCGCCACCACGTCACCCCAGCTGCTTCCGTCCTTGATCGCTGCCTCAATCTCATCAGCGAAGAGCAGGCAGATGTCGCGCCTCTCCCGCACAATTCCGCGCTCGACGAACCTCTCTCCCAGCTTCCAGATCGCCATACGTGACTCGTTGATCACTCGGATCACGTTGGTCTTCGTGCGCTCGCGGCCGGGCACCATGACTCTCGCCGAATGAGCCGCAGCGAGGAACTGACCCTGTGCGTCAGCATCCCCGGTGAGCATGGTGCTGATCTCCGAGATGAGGGCTTCGCGTTGCAGAGAACGCTCTGCCTGCCTCGTCTCTGGTGCGGAATCGTTATCGGCCAGCCGCATGCGATCGACCGCCGCCCACACAAGATCTGGTTCAAGTTCCCATGTCGGCGCGTGAATGTCCCACTCGTTGGGACCTCGAGATCCAAACTCGTACAAGAATTCGTCGAGCGAACCGAGCATCTCCGCTGCCTCAGGCGCATCCGAGCCACGCAATCGCTGGGTCAACCCGACGGGACCAGCATCAAAAAAGTGGTTGAGTTCTCCTGAGGCCCGAACCGTGCGCGACAGAGTCCACATCGCGTACGACGGCGCAGCGGAGTCCACACCACCAAGTCCAGCGATCAAGTCCATGGCCGCCTCAGGACGACCAACTGCGGCGCAGATTTGTCCGAGTGCACCTGGGCCGATCGACGCCGCACCGGACAGGTTGATGTGCCAATCAAAGAACACCCGGATGGATGGGACCAGCGATCGCGCCCGAGCGAGTAGATCCAGATCCGCCAAGGAATCAAGGTCTGGGCGGCGCTCGCGCAGCGAACGCCCGACGGCTGCGTGTTCAAGCAACTCAGGAACTTCGGTTGCAGTCATCACCCAACCGAGCCACCCGGCGATCGTGGCCGATGATGCATCGTTGGTATGCCACAACTCAGCCACATAGTGGGGGACGTCCGGATGGTCCCCGAAGTAGGCGGCATCCATAGCCGCCGCCGACATGCCGGGCGTACGTTCGCCGAACACGCGGATGAAGTCAGCTCCGAGGTAGGCATAGCCGCCGAAGAGACCGAGCACCTCGGGGCGGTGCTCATCGAGCTCATCCTCTTGGAAGCCGAAGCGATTGATCGCACAATCGCGCCAGCCCAGCATTGTTCCGGTCTCCCAGACCAGATCCCATGCCAGTGGCGACGGCGGCTCAGGAAGCACTTCGCCGACATTCGCCCGTGTCCAGAACTTCGCCTTCGTCGTGATGAGATTGTCATCAATCCACGTACGCGCGGTCTCCGGTGTGACGCCCATGTCCTGACCCCTTTGCTCGTCCCAGGCAACCTTCGTAGCAGGCCAAACCGATTGGTGCTCATGCTCAGCTAGGACAGGCTCTCTGAAGGCCGACTAGCTTCCAACAAGTCGACGACTACGGGAGCACCCACGATGTACCCCGGCAATTACGCCACTCAGCATCCGGACCGCGCCGCCTTCATCATGGCGGGGAGCGGCGAGACAGTGACCTATCGAGAGCTCGAGGAGCGGGCCAACCGGTGCACTCACCTACTGCGTAACGCTGGAATTGGTGTCGCCGGCCACTACTCGATCTTCATGGAAAACAACGCTCGCTATGTTGAGATGTGCAGCGCCGGCGATCGATCTGGGGCGTACTACACGTGTGTCAACTCCTATCTGACTGCCTCGGAGCTGGCCTACATCATCAACAACTCCGAGTCGACTGTGCTGTTCACCTCCAAGGCTCGGGAGGCTGTAGCGAGAGATGCCGTTCGTGAGTGCCCCAACCTGGTCAAGATCTATGTGGTCGATGGCGACATCAATGGCTGGGGTGACGATCGCGCCGAGGACTACCTCGCTGCAGCTGCTGCCTGCCCGTCATCCCCTATCGCCGACGAAGAGTCGGGTATGGCAATGCTCTACTCGTCCGGTACCACCGGCCGGCCCAAGGGCATTATCCGTCCCTTGCTGCACACGTCTCCTGATGAGCTTCACCCACTGTTCGCGTTCCTGAGCAATCTTTGGCAGTACCGCGAAGACATGATCTATCTGTCGCCAGCACCGCTCTACCACTCAGCACCCCAGGCTGCGGTGAACCTTGCCATCCGTAAGGGCGGCACCGTCATCATCATGGAGCGCTTTGACCCAATCGAGTATCTGAGTCTGATTGAGGAGTACTCGGTCACGCATACCCAGCTTGTGCCAACCATGTTCAGCCGCATGCTCAAGATGCCACTCGAGGAACGCGAGCGATTTGATCGCTCGTCGCTCGAAATCGCAATCCACGCTGCCGCTCCCTGCCCAGTCCAGGTCAAGAAGGACATGATCGAATGGTGGGGGCCGATCATCCACGAGTACTACGGCGCCACAGAGGGCCTTGGCTTCTCTGCATGCAACTCCGAGGAGTGGCTCGCTCACCCTGGAAGCGTCGGCAAGATCATCATGGGCGACTTGCACGTCCTCGACGACGACATGAATCCGCTACCGATGGGTGAGCCCGGCACCCTTTGGTTTGGTGGCGGCGCCAATTCCCACTATCACAACGACCCTGAGAAGACGGCCGAGTCCAAGTCGCCCGATGGCACGCTCACTACCGTTGGTGACGTCGGCTACATCGACGAGGACGGCTTTCTCTATCTGACCGATCGCAAGACGTTCATGATCATTTCAGGCGGCGTGAACATCTATCCACAAGAAACTGAGGACCTCCTCATCACGCACCCGAAGGTGTCTGATGCAGCCGTGGTCGGCGTGCCAAACGAGGATCTCGGCGAGGAAGTAAAGGCCGTCGTACAGGTGATGCCGGGCAACGTCGCTGGCGACGCTCTGACGGCCGAACTCATCGCGTTCTGTGGCGAACACCTGTCACGCCAGAAGATCCCGCGCTCGATCGACTACGAAGCCGAACTCCCGCGCCTCCCCACCGGAAAGCTCTACAAGAAGGGCCTGCGCGACCGCTACTGGGCCGACGGCACCAACAAGATCATCTGACAATCGGTCTTCGGACAAAGCACGTTTAGGGTCTGTCCCCAGACGTGCTTTGTGGCGGGGGTGTGGGTTCCCTTCTGGCACGTCGAACTGGTCGCGGGGTTCGGTCGGTTTACGAGTCAGCTTCGGCCGGGCGGGGTAAGCGCGAGCGCAGCTCCTTGAATGCGGCGCCGCCCTCCTCGGTGCGGGTCCACGAGATGTAGTCAGGCCGTACCCGCTGACGAAAGAAGGGATTAGAGAAGATATCAGCCCACTCGGCGACGGGCTTGAGGGCAGCACCCATTGCAGCGTCGTAGCCGCTCCAGCGTTTGGCGTGCTCTTCCGACCGGAAGAGGTTCATGTTCGCTCATCTGAACGGACGGCTATCGGCCGCCCCTCCAATTTCGGCGCTGGTATAGCCGACCATGGGCTCGGGATCGACGCTGACGATGTCCTCATCGCACATTTCAAGCACCATCGACTCACCGCAGCAAAGGCACGGCGACTCGATGCGAACAGTCTTACCCGGCACCAGCCAGCGAATGGCGGTAGCTTCCAGGCCGCACTGGGCGTACCAGCCACCTTGACCGTCGATCATGATGTGGTACTGGGTGGGCTGCATGTTGAATGGCGGGAATGAGGAGAGCAGATCAGTGCCGGGATGAACCCAACCCGGAGTCATCCCCACCAACTCGTGCACAAGTTCTCTCGCCGCATCGAGTTCGATATCGAGGTCGGCAGCCAACTCAGTGAAATGCGGCGCCCGGGCACCGTCAACCACCCCGGCCATGATCGCCGAGTAGCCCCGGTCGAGTAGTTCCAACTCACTCATCGAATGTCCTCCCTTGGTAAGTCCCTGCAGCCCTATGCCACCATTTTAGTCGTCAACTGCTGGCCAATCTTGCCGCTGAGCCATGATCGTGCACCGATCAGCGACGCCATGGGGCGGCATCTCGTGCGGAGCGACCTGCAGAATTGGGCAATTCACGCCGTAGAGCGCCTCGGCAACAATGACCCCGGCGATGAGATTGACATCGGCTTTGGTGACGACGAGAGCGGCTGGTCCTACCCCGAGACGCAATGCTTCCCCAAGTACACCTGGCGTTCCCGAGGAGCCTCGCGAGCCTGGCATCGCCACAATCCGACCGGCCAGCGACTGGCCGACTTCGGGGTGGCTTTGGTCGATGATCACGCCGGTCTTCAGGTCGAGACCTCCCCAGAAGCTGAGCGGTTCGCGAAGGACGAGTAGGTCACCCTCACCGTGACCCGGGTGCAGCGTACGGCCCTCGATATTCACGCCGCGACCTCGTTGCTCAGCCTGATCTCGGCGGCGATGGCCGAGGCCACACAGTCCGCCAAGCTGGCGAAAACCACCTCGACATCGAGCATCCCGGGGGCGTAATAGGCCCACTTGGCGGAGTTGGTCATCACCGTGCCGGTCACACCCGTCGATCGGGGCAGGTAGTAGGTGCATGTGTCGAGCACCACCTGGATCCCTGCTGCTCCAAGGAGCACGTCCCAACCGCGCAGCTGAACCTCGGCCCACACCGAGCGACTGGTGGTGACGATGACTGTCACGCTCGGGTGAGTGTGCGCCTCGCCCAATGTCCTAACCAGCTCACCGAACTCAGCGACAGAGAAGTGCGGGGTGCCAAGGCAAACGGCAGAGACCGACCCGGCAGTACGACTCGACAACGAAGCCAACATCGACGCAACCAGTTGAGAGTCCACCACCGTGGTTCGACTTGGCCCCCGACCACCGGTGGCGTCATCCAGTGTCGGCGCCTCCGGTGTGATCCCGATGACATGGAACATCTCAACGGCCCCAGCGGTGGCTGCAGCTGCGGCGATGGCCTTGAGGTCGTCCTCCTCGGCGGCGGGGAGACCCATGATCACTGGGACTGCGGTATTGGCCTCCCGGCCAAGGATCAAACCGAGAACGTGGGGCAGCCTCGGATCACTCAGCAGCTCGTCGGGTAGGCGAAGCTCAAAGAGATGGGTGGCCAGGCGACCCTCGTCGGTGTGAAGGCCGACGAAGGGAACTCGCCCGATGATGGCCGCGCTGATGTCAAGCAGGTCGCCGTACTTATTGGTGCGAGCCCCGAGGACTGAGTTGAAAAAACCGACCGCGTTGGACTCTGACCCTGCGATTTGTTGACCCAGTGTCGGCCGGCCATCAGTCTGCTGGTAGGGGGCACAGCTCCACATCGGAGTGCATCCGAGCTGTTCATAGATGTCCATCAGCCGGTGCGCTCCGGCAACTTCGTCTGGAAAATCGCTGGCCGGGCGAAGGCCTGAGTTCGCCCGATCGATGAGGCTGGCGTTGGTGTGCGTCGGTACCGACAACTGCGCCCCCTCGGCCAGAAGGAACTCAGCAAAGTCGAGCGAAAGCCTCCCTGAGTAGTGACACGAGTTGATGTGGGCGAAGTCGATCGGCACAAGTTCGAGAGCGCCGCTCGCTTCCGCAGCGGCGACAATCAGTTGCATCGCCAGCTGCTGGGCCTTGCCTTTGCCTCCGGACAACCAATGCGCTTCGGCGTCAGTGAGCTTCATCACTGCAGTCGATCAGGACCGCGGGTAGAGCGTTTCGGTGTTGCCATCGACGCCAATGATCTGGCCGGAGATATGGCGCGCATAGTCGCTACATAGATAGACGATCAGATCGGCAATCTCCTCGGGGTCGACATAGCACTGCATCGACGTGCCAATCGCGTACATGCGACGGACGGCATCAGGATCAAGCCCATCGGCCTCAGCATGGGCGTTGATCACTCGTTCCATCCGCTCGCCGTTCACGTTGCCAGGCACAATTCCGTTGACCCGGATGTTGTCGGGCCCAAGCTCCATCGCAAGCGTTTCGGTGAAGCCCGTGACAGCCCACTTTGCGGCGACATACGGCGAACGCGTCGGGTAACCGAGAATGCCGGCCGCAGAGACGAGGTTGATGATCGTGCCGTACTGCTGCGCTTTGAATAACGGGGCAACACGTCGAACGCAGAAGAACTGAGCATCGACACAGACCGCCATCGTGTGGCGCCACTCCTCATCAGTCACGTCCTCGACCAGCTTCGTTGGCCCCGCCACACCAGCGTTGTTGACCATGATGTCGAGCCCACCCGGGAGGATCTCATCGAAGATGGCGTCGAGCTCGCTCGACTGGGTGACATCACACGTCCATGTCGTGATGGAGTCGGGCAACGTCTCCAATCCACTGGGTTCGATGTCGCAGGTGAACACCTCGGCACCGAGCCGGTCCATTGCGATCGCAGTTGCCCGACCCATGCCTGCACCGCCGGCGGTGATGAACACGCGCTTGCCTTTGAGCGAGATCTTCACGGACTACTCCTGTACGGGGTGGGTGGGTGCCGGCGTAAACCGGTGGCGGTACAGCTCGTCAAAGAACGGGAGGCTGCGTTCGTAAAACTCACACAACCTCTGGTTGTCTTCGAGGGGCGGATACTCAGTGGTCGGCTTCTGGATGCCCGTACTCGCCCGCAGGTTGTCATGCCACGGGCCGGTGCCTTCGCCGTACCAGCTGACCTGGCTGCGATCGCCGGCCTCCCATTCGAGTGCATCAGGCTTGTAGGCGATGCCAACAGCGGCGCAATAGGCGATCGTTGTGCCTGCTGGGTCGTCCAAGAGGTCGCCTGAGTACATCACGGGCGGCGGCGCGCCATCGCAGTCGGCCAGTCGGGCAAAGAGACGGTGCAGCGACTCGAAACCGACCTCATCAAATGTGCAGTCGGGCCAGTGCTTGGCAAGACCCTGGATAACCCGCTTCGGGTCACGGATGAGGAAGCTGTGAGTCATACCCGTAAGGCGTTTATCGCTCAGTGTGTGCTCCACCGAGTAGGCAAAGTCTTTGACGAACACATTGGCGCCGGCAGCGTCATGGCTGGCATTGAGTTCGTCCCAGGTTGCGCCAAAGTTGTGCCCACGTTTGGCCGTCACGGCAGCATGACGGTCGCTCTGGCGGTCCTCACCGTAGTAGTAGGTCTCGTTCCACGGCTCGTGAAAGCAGGTGAAGTCGCCACGCTGACGCATCATCCATTCGAAGGCCGTCGAGGTAGACCGAGGGGTGGCCCACAGGGTGAGAAACATCTACTGGGGTCCTTGCAGCGAACTGAGCAACGAGCCGTGGCGTCCCAGCGGAGCGACACCCAGCGTCCGGAAGATCTGCCAGTAGAGCGTGATGTCAGCGGCCAGAACCGGCGTACCGATGTCCGCCTCGATATCGGCGGCCAATGAGACAAGGCGCTGTGGGAGCCCCGTCGCGTCGCGATAGTTCGACATCCCGTTGACCAGGACAGCATCGACATCCGGCGCCCGCTCGCACGTGTACCGCATCGAGTCACGCGCAAGTTCGCCGGGGAAAATCCAAGTGTGATCGTTCACCTCTTGCTGCGTCTTGTACCAACCCTGGTCAACGAAGTTGCCGTACCAGACCACGTCGATGTCGGCGCTGCGAAGAAAGCGCACAACTCCATCTCGCCAGTCGGGCCAAAAATAGACCGAGTTCAACGCCACACGTTCGTAGCCGTTGGCTTCACATGCCTCCACAAGTGTCAACCCGGCCATATGGAACGGCGTTTCGTAGCGCTCACTGATCTCCGCCACGAAGGCGCGTATGTCGTGCACGTCGGTTCCGTTGGCGTGAACCCAGTTGGTGCCTACCTGCCCGACGACGTCAGCCCCGCTATTGCTCATCGTGTGCACGACCTCTTCGAGGAGGTGGAAGTTGTCGGCGCGCTGATCAAGCTGGTGGGCATAGCCGGGAGCATGGAGCAGCCGGCCATGCACGCCGACCGTCTCCGGGGCAATCCGCAAGAAGTCGCTCGGAGCTGCGTCGAAGTCCATTGGGGGTGCCGTGAACCCGACCTGATATGGGAACAGCTTGTTGGCCGGATCCGACCATTTCTCAGGTTTAGACATCAGTCGACGAGTCCATCCACTACGACACTGGCGCGCTCGTGGTGAAGGTCGGTGGCCCGGCCGTAGATGGCCTCGGAATG
>JABIQM010000073.1 GCA_018699415.1 Acidimicrobiaceae bacterium | reverse complement strand
CCGAGCCGGAACTTCTCGACGTATTCATCGAAGAAGTCCTGCGCTTCTACTCGCCGGTCACCATGGGGCGCACGGCCGCGACTGACACGGAGTTCGGTGGCTGTCCGATCGCCGAGGGCGACCGAGTACTCATGAACTTCCCCGCCGCGAACCGCGACCCAGACCACTTCGAAGACTCCGACACGTTCATCATCGATCGCGGTCGAAACCGTCACCTCGCCTTCGGTGTCGGCATTCACCGCTGTGCCGGCTCCAACCTTGCCCGCATGGAGATGCGTGTTGCCCTCGAAGAGTGGCTCATCGCCATTCCAGAGTTCAATTTGGCAGACCCGTCGGCGGTTACCTGGGCCGGTGGCCAGGTTCGAGGGCCTCGGTCGGTGCCGGTGACCTTCTGAAAACCGGCATTTTGTGTGGCCGGTGATGTCCGAGTGGACAAGAACATTTCCTGGAAAGAGATCCCATCATGAGCGCCCATCTACTTCCTGCCGTTTCGCTTGCTGCGGTTCCCGGCCGCCGCGCCGCCACCCTCGAACTCGCAAAGGAGATCGAGCAGCGCGGTTTCTCCGGCCTCTACTGCCCATCGTTCGGCGATGGGATGAGCCTGTGCCTCGCGCTGGCCATGTCAACTGAGCGCATCGAGTTCGGTACCTCTATCGCCAACATGTACACCCGTCACGTCGCTGACTACGCCCAGACGGCGTCGTTCATCCATGAGATGTCGAACGGTCGATTCCGGTTCGGTATCGGCGTGTCGCACGAGCCGGCCCTGGACCGACTCGGCGTCACCGCGGGCCGACCCCTGGCGGACACCAGGGTGTTTGTCGAAGAACTCCGGGCCCAGAAGCGGATCGGCGATTTGCCGCCGATCGTGCTGGCCGCCATGCGCGATCGCATGTGTGCGCTCTCCGTCGAGATCGGCGACGGCATGGTGTTCGCCAACGCGGCCCGCAGCGCATTTGCCGGCACGCTCGAACGATGCCCCGACCCCGACCATGACGACTTCTTCATCGGCGGCATGATCCCGACGTGCATCTCCGATGACCGAGAAGCCGCCGCCGCGGTCAACCGGCGAACGCTCACGGGCTACGTCGCCTTTCCGAATTACCGCAATTACTGGAAAGATTCGGGCTATCAGGAAGAGATGGAGGCCATCGAAGCCGCCCTCGCCGCCGGCGATCGCGACGCGGTACCAGGTTTGATGACGGATGCGTGGCTCAGCGACTGCACGCTCTACGGCTCAGCTACAGAGGTCCGGGACGGCCTTGAAGCCTGGTATGAGGCTGGTCTCACCACGCCGATTCTCGTTCCGTCGTCCGCCAGTGGTGGCCAAATGAAGGCGTTCGGGGAACTGTTCGACCTTTTTGCCTAACCCGAAAGCATTCGGCTAACTCCAAATTGGCACGACGACTAGGATCACGTCCTCGGCTTGAACGACGCGAACGTGGAACGTATGAACCAGACCAGAAGCAGTCACCAGTGACCAGAGGCATTCTTGGCTACGGCGTTCATGTCCCGCACTATCGGCTCCAGCGCTCGGCCATCGGCACGACGCTTGGCGCGGGCGGGGGTACGGGCACACGGGCGGTGGCCTCCTATGACGAGGATGCCACCTCGATGTCGGTCGAAGCAGCTCGAGTTGCGCTTCGGTCGTTCGATGCTCCGACGCCGGCGGCCGTCTACTTTTCTTCCGTCACGCCGCCCTATCTCGACAAGACCAACGCCAACGCTATTCACGCTGCCCTCAACTACCCATCCGAGGTGTTCGCTGGCGATATGGTCGGCTCGGCCCGCTCTACCACGGCGGCGCTCACCGCGGCGTTGAACGACCGTCGGCCGGTGCTGGTCACCTCCTCCGATGTCCGCACGGGCCGTCCCGGCAGCGGCGACGAAGCTTCGCTCGGCGATGCCGCTGCTGCTGTCATGATCGGTTCGGATGACGATGCCCCCGTCATCGCCGAATGGATCGGCACGTCGTCGGCTACCCATGAGTTCCTGGACCGCTGGCGTGAGCCGGGCTGGAACTATTCCCGCGTATGGGAGGAACGTTTCGGCGAGTCGGTTTACAAGAAGCTTGTGGTCGAGGCCGCCACGACCGCGTTCAAGGAAACGGAGCTTTCCGCGGCCGACATCGACACGGTAGTGATCAGCGGATTGCACGCCCGCGCCGTACGCAGCGCAGCGGCTGCAGCAGGCGTCGCGGCGGTGCCATCGGCCAAGGACCTCACCGCAACGATCGGCAACACGGGCAGCGCGCACGGGCTTGTCTCACTTGCCCAGGCTCTCGACACTGCCGAACCCAACGAAACGCTCATGTTGATCAACCTGGCCGATGGCTGCGACGTCAGTATCTTCCGCACCACGGATGCCATCTCCGGTTACACGCCCGCTCGCCCTGTCGCTCTGCAGGTTGAGCAGGGAAATGACAGCCTCGAGTACGCGAAGTTTCTTACCTGGCGCGGTTTTCTCGACCGTGAACCGCCGCGCCGCCCAGATCCGGAGTCGCCGGCTGGGCCGCCCTCGGAGCGAAACACGGGCTGGAAGTTCGCCCTGATCGGCTCGCGGGACCGCAGCACCGGCAACGTCTACCTTCCGCCGCAGCGTGTCGCCCTCGAGGGAGGAGCCGTCGATGACTACGAACTCGTGTCGATGGCCGACGTTGAAGGCACCGTCGCCACGTTCACCATCGATCACCTTGCCTTTTCGCCGTCCCCGCCCACCCTGGCTGTGGTCGTTGACTTCGATGGAGGCGGTCGATTTATGACAGAACTCACCGATGCTGATGCAGACGACGTCCATATTGGTCTTCGTGTGCGGATGACCTTCCGCAAGGTCTTGACGGCCAACGGCGTTCACAACTACTTCTGGAAAGCAATCCCCGTTCGATAGGAGCGAAAAATGGGTTCACGAGGAATCAAAGATCAGGTCGCAATCGTTGGCATGGGCTGCACCCGGTTCGGCGAGCACTTCGATCGGTCACTTGACGACATGATCATCGAAGCCGCGCACGCGGCCTACGACTCGGCCGGCATCAGCCAAGACGACGTCGACGCGTTCTGGTTCGGCACGCTTGGATCCGGCACGTCCGGGCTCACTATCAGCAAGCCTCTGAAGATCGACTACAAGCCGGTCACGCGGGTCGAGAACATGTGCGCTTCGGGCTCAGAGGCCTTCCGCAACGCGGCCTACGCCGTGGCTTCGGGCGCGTTCGACGTTGTGATGGCGATCGGCGCCGAGAAGCTCAAGGACAACGGCATGTCCGGCCTTGTCAGTGCCCAGGTCCCCGACGATGGCACCAAGACCAACATCACGGCACCCGCATCCTTCTCGCTTCTGGCTCCCGCGTATGGTGACAAGTACGGGGTTGAGCCCGACACGATGAAAGACGTGATGGCGCGCATCGCGTGGAAGAACCACTACAACGGCGCCCGCAATCCGCGTGCCCAGTTCCAAAAGGAAGTCAGCATCGAGACGATCTGCAACGCGCCACTCGTCGCCGGTCAGCTTGGCATCTTCGATTGCTCCGGCGTCAGCGATGGCTCCGCGGCCGCAATCCTGTGCCGAGCCGAAGATGCCTACAAGTACACCGATAACCCACTCTTCGTGAAGGCCCTCGCCTTTACCGCTGGTCCCGGCGCTGGCCCGCTTGATCCGAACTACGACTACACCACATTCGATGAGGTCTCTCGCTGCGCCGCCGATGCCTACGAGCAGGCTGGTGTCACCGATCCCCGTGCGGAGATCGCCATGGCCGAGGTGCATGACTGCTTCACCCCCACCGAACTGGTGCTCATGGAGGACCTTCAGTTCTCGAAGCGTGGCGAGGGCTGGGAAGATGTCATGGCCGGCACGTTCGACCTCGATGGCGAGCTGCCCGTCAATCCCGATGGCGGTCTCAAAAGCTTCGGACATCCGATCGGTGCGTCCGGGCTCCGGATGTTGTTCGAGTGTTGGCTCCAACTTCGCAAGGAGGCGCCCGAGGACCGTCAGATCCTGTCGGTTGACAAGGGCAAGACGCT
>JABIQM010000074.1 GCA_018699415.1 Acidimicrobiaceae bacterium | reverse complement strand
GACTTCTCGATCGCGATCGGCGACACGGTGACGGCGGGTTGGGATACGGACTGCAACGGAGCAACCGTCGGCGCCTTATGGGGCCTCACCGGGCGCCCGATCCCGCCGCACTGGACCGAACCATGGGCGGGTCGAATTGAGACCAGCCTGGCCGGAGTGGGCGAACTCCAGTTGGACGACCTGGTCCAGCGTACGCTCGCTGCCTCCACCACGTCGACGTAGTTGGACTCGTATTGGCCGGTAGCGGCGCCTAACGTCTGGTCATGCACGGAACGGATCTCAAGGAACGTCGAGCCGAAGCGATCGCTGGCGCGATGGATGACATTCGGCGCATCGAGTCGTCGAAGGGTGTGACCCGGGAGGGTGTTGAAGCCATCCGCGATCGACTGATCGAGTTGTCGACACACCGAGAGTTCTTCACGTTCGATGAGTTTCCCTTGCCCGAAGACGACGGCAGTGGTCGGCGCAGGGGTGTCCTGTTCCGGATCTCACAGGACCCGGACGATCGCTTTGCCCTCTACATGAATTCGAGCGATGGCGAGTTGTCTACGCCGGCCCACAATCACACGACCTGGGCCGTTGTGGTCGGGTTGGAAGGTCAAGAACTTAATAGGTTCTATGAGCGCACCGCTGAGGGACGCGTGGAAGCCGTGGGGGAGCACATGGTCGAGAACGGCACGGGTGTGGCAATGTTGCCCGACGATCTGCATTCGATCCACCTCGACACGCGGTCGCTCAACTTCCACTGCTACGGCCTCGCCCTCGAGCGATTAGCCGAGCGCGAGTATTACGACGCTGAAGCCGACGACTGGAAGATCTTCCCTGCCGGCGGCAACATCATCGAGGGGCGACTCGATGAGGAACTCTGCTAGTCCGATGGCCGAGTCTCTTGATCCCGCAACGCTTTCGACCTGGCTCGTCGACGGTCACGAACTGGCCCTCCTCGATGCTCGGGAGTTGGGCGTCTTCTTCGACTCCCACTTGTTCCACGCCGCATGTATCCCACTCTCCCGCCTGGAGTTGATGCTCGAGGGCCTCGTGCCGCGGCGCGACACGCGAACCGTGTGGTGTGACGGGGGCGACGGGCACCGCAGCCTCGCCGCCGATGCGGCCGGACGGGCCGAGTCGCTCGGATGGACGAATCAGCATGTCCTCGACGGAGGCTGTGCGGCGTGGGAGGCAAACGGGGGAGAGCTGTACTCCGGCGTAAACGTTCCGTCGAAAGCCTTCGGCGAGTTCGTCGAGCACACGTACGACACGCCGAGGATCCCCGCAGCGGAACTCCAGGCGATGCTCGATGACGACACCGATCTCATCGTCCTGGACTCTCGACCCATGAACGAGTTCCGCAACATGAGTATCCCCACAGGGACCGACTGTCCGGGGGCTGAGCTCGTCCACCGGGTGAAGGAGATGGCGCCGGATCCGGCGACAACGGTCGTGGTCAACTGTGCGGGGCGAACCCGCAGCATCATCGGTGCGCAGTCACTGATCAACGCCGGACTCGAGAATCGTGTCGTGGCGTTGGAGAACGGCACGATGGGTTGGGAGCTCGCCGGTCTCACGGTTGCGCGTGGGCGAGAGGTTCACGCCCCGGATCCGACTGCGTCGAGTCAGGCGTGGTCGGAGACCGCCGCCGCCGCCGTTGGCCGTCGGTTCGGCGTCGAGTCGATCGATGTCGACCAGCTCGATGAATGGAAGGCGGATTCGTCCCGCACGACTTATGTGCTCGACGTTCGGACAATCGAGGAGTTCAAGGCCGGTCATCGAGCGGGGAGTTCCCATGCCGCCGGTGGCCAGCTGGTGCAAGCCACTGATGAATACGTTGCGACGCAGAACGCCCGTATCGTGCTGGTGGACGACAATGGGGTGAGGGCGACGATGACGGCCTCGTGGCTCCGTCAACTCGGTTGGCATGACGCCGTGGTCCTCGTCGGCGGTCTCGTCGGCGAGCTTGTCTCTGGGCCCGAACCGAGAGCGTCGGTCGAGAAGGTCCCGACGATCAAGGTCTCGGAGCTGGCGGGTGCGCTTGGGACCGACGGCTTGGCCGTCCTCGATCTCGATTCCAGCGTGAAGTACCGAAATCGAGGACACGTCTTCGGGGCATGGTGGGGCGTGCGGAGCCGACTCGACGAAGCCCGAGCAGTAATCGGTTCAGTTGAGCGGCTCGTTCTCGTCTCGTCTGATGGCCAACTCGCACGAGTGGCTGTTGCCGATGCTCAGGAGCGATGGCCTGAAGCCGAGGTGGTTGCACTCGCCGGCGGGACCCGCGCGTGGCGTCACGCAGGCCTTGATATGGAGCTGGGATTTGGGCGGGCGACGACGGATCCGAACGACGTCTGGTACAAGCCCTACGACCATCCGGGCGATGTCGCCGAGCAGCACATGCGGGACTACCTGACATGGGAGATCGCGTTGGTCGACCAGATTGACCGCGATCCAACGATTTGGTTTCCGACCTTTCCTCTCACGTGAGAGGCACCGAGGGGGCGTCAATCAGCATTGAGCGCGAAGTCGAGGCCGGCTCGAACTGCGGCCAACTGTGCGGCAATACAGATGCCTGGTGTCGCTCGGGGACTATCGGGATACACCTCGGTGGTGGTCGTAAAGCGGGCGCCGGTC
>JABIQM010000076.1 GCA_018699415.1 Acidimicrobiaceae bacterium | reverse complement strand
TCTCTCCGGGCGACCCCAGGATCGTGTCGACGATGACGTCCACGCCACGACCGTCGGCGGGCGTGCGGCCGTGCAGTGGCAGCCCGCAATCGCCCATCCCGTCCTCGCCATGCACCTCGGACGCGGTCTCGAGCGTGCGCATTATCGGTTTCGCCAGACCTGCATGAACAGGAGTTTTCTCGCCGCACAACTCCACGACATAGAGCGCGTTCTGCACTGCCTGGACGAGGCCGACATTGCCGGCGACCACCGTCAACGCCTCAACATGAACGTCGGGTTGGCGTAGGGCCATGACGATAGCAACGGCGTCATCGCTCGCAGTATCGGTGTCGATCAGGAAACGGCGCATCCAGCAGACCCTAATGGTCGACTCGCCGATGGCCTAAACATGACTAGCGAAGCCTGCATGTGACCGCCTACGCTGGTAATTGCGACCGCGTTGCGTGTTGGTATTCGCGCGTAGGGAGGGATCCGTTCATGATGACGAGCCTCGCTCGGCTGGCTGTCGAACGCCGCCGTGCGGTGCTCATCGTGACTGCTCTTGCGTTCGGTTGACGGCAACCGAGCCCTCATCCTCTTTCGACTCACAGGTGACGAAAACGACCTGACCCGCCAACAACTGGTCTCGGATCTCGTTACCGCCTACTCGAGCACAGAACGGGGCACGCTCCTCGCACAGATCGGGGGCCGCGAGGCGGTCTTCGACCAGACAGGCACCGTGATCGAAGAAGATCTTGCCCTCGCGGAAGCGATAGCCATTCCCGCAACGTTCATCCTCCTCATCATTGTCTTCGGCACCGTCGCCGCCGCACTGCTACCAATCGGGGTCGGTGTTGTAGCCGCCGCCGGAACCTTCCTGGTGTTGCACGTGCTCACATCGATGACCGACGTCTCGATCTTCGCACTGAACCTCGTGACCGCACTCGGACTCGGACTGGCGATCGACTACTCGCTGCTCATAGTGAGCCGCTTTCGCGAGGAGAGAGCCGGCGGCCTCTGCGTCGACGATGCAGTCGTGCGCACCGTGCAGACCGCCGGACGCACGATTGCGTTCAGTGGACTCACCGTCGCCATCTCTCTCGCCGCGCTTCTCGTCTTCCCGTTGTACTACCTGCGATCCTTCGCCTACGCCGGTATCGGGGTGGTGGCTCTCGCCATGGCCATGTCGGTCATTGTGCTCCCCGCGGTGCTGAGTGTGCTCGGCGACCGGATCAATCGCTGGTCGATTTCCTCGCCCAGGACTGCACGCCATGCCGTGAATCGGTGGTGGCGCCTCGGCGAGGCCATGACCAAACGGCCGTGGCCCGTGATCGTGCTCAGCGTGGGGCTGTTGATGGCTGTGGCGGTGCCTTTCCTTGGTGTCAGCTGGGGCGAGGCCGACGATCGTGCGTTGCCCGCCGACGATCCCGTGCGGGCAGTCTCCGATCTCATCCGCACCGAGTTCGATTCGCAAGAAGCCAGTGCGTTTCCCGTTATTGCACTCTCAGACTCGGGCGCCGACGTTGAGCTCGGCGATATCACGGGGCTGGCGCTCGCCATCTCCATCCTCGACGGAGTTGACCACGTCGACTCGGCAACCGGCACCTTCACCAACGGTGCCAACATCGTGCCGTCGAGCGGAAACATCGAACGGTTCGTGCGAGCGGACGCCGTCTGGTTCAATGTTGTGCCGTCGGTCGAGTCGATCTCTGAGGAACGCGAGACGCTGATCCGCGATGTGCGGGAGTTAGCGAACCAGGACGTCTCCGCTGGCTATGGCCTGCTGGTTGGCGGTGCCACGGCGGCTCTCATCGACTCGAAGACCGCGATCTTTGACCGCATCTGGATTGCCGGCGGCGTGATCGTGGCCGCCACGTATGTGCTCCTGTTTTTGATGTTCGGCAGTGTGCTCGTACCACTCAAGGCGATCATTTTGAACATACTGTCGCTCGGCGCCACGTTCGGAATGATGGTGTGGGTCTTCCAAAGTGGTCACGGCTCAGGATGGCTCGGCTTTGCCGCAACAGGCACGACCGATACCACCACCCCGATCCTGATGTTTTGCATCGCCTTTGGGCTGAGCATGGACTACGAGGTCTTTCTTCTTGCCCAGATGAAAGAGGAGTACGACCGCACCGGCGACAACAAGCGAGCCATCGTGGTCGGTCTCACCAAGACCGGACGATTGGTGACGGCTGCTGCGCTTCTGCTCGCCGTCACGTTCCTCGCCTTCGCCACATCGAGCGTGTCGACGATCAAATTGTTCGGGATCGGCTTGGCTGTCGCCGTACTGATTGATGCCTTTATCGTGCGGGTCGCGCTCGTCCCGGCACTGATGACGGTGGCAGGCCGGTGGAACTGGTGGGCTCCCGAGCCGCTCCGTCGTTTCCATGCCAGATTCGGCCTCTCAGAATCACCGGCTGACCCGGCACCCACGATCGACCTTCGCGACACCACGATCGTTGACCTCCGCGACACCGCCGTGGTCGACCTGCACGACCACGAACACACCCTGCAGTAACCGCCCCCGCGGCAGGACCTGGTGAGAGCCGACTAGTCGGCTACTTGCCGTTGGTCACTAAATAGCGGGCCGACTCGAGCACAGCCTCTTGCGGTGTGATGTAGGTGAACCCGAAGGTGGTCGACGCCTTGGTGCCATCAATGGGGTTGTGCATGCCCAGGTTTTGGACAACCGCTCGCAGCATGGGCACGAACGTGGCGATGCCGCGGATCAGAAAGTCGGGGGCCTTCCGAGTCGAGATCTTCCGGTCGGGATATGCCTCGGCGAGGAGTCGGGCGAGTTCGACCATGCTCACATCACCGGCGGACGCGATGAAACGTTCACCACTGCTTTCAGGCTGATCCATTGCGGCCACGTGCATGCGGGCAACATCGCGGACGTCGACAATGCTGAACGTCAGGTTCGCCACCATGGGAACGCCGCCGTCGAGGAAGCGCTCGACGTATCCGAGCAAGGCCCCATAGTTCATGTCCATAGCGGGCCCGAACACGCCTCCGGGGTTGATGGTTGTGAGCTTCATCTCGCCATGTTCAGCCACGAACTCCCATGCCGCACGTTCAGCCAAGGTCTTTGATTTGTCATACGCCGTGGCACGGGGGCTGTTCGGATCGGTCCAGTCCGACTCGTTGAGCGTCGCGCCATTCGCCAGGTTTGCGCCCTTGAAGACCGCGGCCACGCTGGAGGTGAGGATCACACGATGCACGCCCGCGCCGTGGGCCGCCCGCAAGG
>JABIQM010000153.1 GCA_018699415.1 Acidimicrobiaceae bacterium | reverse complement strand
TTCTACCGCGCCTACGCCAGCTTCGCTGAGGTGCTCGCCTCGCCGGAGTCGGTGATCGAGTTGACTCTCAACGCCGGTGAGCTCGTTGGGTTTGACAACCGTCGCATCCTGCACGGTCGTGGGGCCTTCGCCGTGACCGCTCACCGGCATTTACAGGGCTGCTACGTCGACATGGATGCCGTACAGTCACTCGCTCTTGTAAGGAGCTAGCTCAAAAGCCTTGTATTGCGATTTCGGACTCTTGACCGGACATCACCAACCTGATCCGTTGACGCCTACGGCGTCGTCGCTGATTCACTCGCCAGTTTGCTGTTTGATCAACGGATTCACGCGAGTCATGATGCAGAGCAAGCAATCGAGAGAAACTCATCATGGCCCAACCAGCGGCCCAGCACAGGAGCGATTTCCCAACTCGAGCTCGGGTGGTGATCATCGGCGGAGGAGTCATCGGTACGAGCGTCGCGTATCACCTCGCCAAACTCGGCTGGAATGATGTTGTGCTCCTCGAGCGCGACCAACTCACCTCGGGCACGACCTGGCATGCGGCCGGCCTTATCGTCTCGGGCGGGATGACAACCGAAACGCTCGCCTGGATGGCCAAGTACTCCCGCGACCTGTATGAGGTGCTCGAAGACGAGACCGGAATGTCCACCGGATTCAATCCGATTGGCTACCTCCAGACCGGCAGCACTCCCGAACGTGTCGCCAAGCTCCGTCGCGAAGCCGACTTCTTGGCACTGATGGGAATCGAGCGAGAGGAGATCTCGGGAGCAGAGGCCGCTGAACTCTGGCCGCATGTCGATGGAACAGACATTCTTCGCGGCTTCTACACCGCCAACGAGGGCCGGGCCGACCCCTACAACGTCGCCCATTCCCTTGCTGCCGGCGCCCGAGCCAGCGGCGTGAAGATCCTTCAGGGCCATCCGGTCACAGCGATCACCCAAGCCGACGGTCGCGTCACAGGCGTAGTCACGGAGTCCGGCGCTATCGAAGCCGAGTACGTCGTGAACTGTGCCGGCATGTGGGCTCGCCAAATTGGCGCAATGGCCGGCGTGTCGATCCCACTTCAGGCAATCGAGCATGCGTATCTCATTACGGAGCCAATCGACGGAGTCTCACCTGACCTTCCAATCTTCGAGGACCCCGATCGCTTCGCCTACTATCGCGAGGAAACAGGTGGCCTCATGATCGGCCTCTTTGAGCCAGTCGCTGCGCCATGGTCGCTCGATGCAATACCCGACGATTTCAGCTTTGGCGAGATCCCATCGAATTGGGATCGGCTCGCGCCCTTCCTCGAATACGCGATGGAAATACTTCCTGGACTAGCCGATGTCGGCATCCGTAAGTTGTTCACCGGGCCGGAGAGCTTCACTCCCGACAATGGCTATCTCATGGGCGAGGCACCCGAGCTTGAAAACTTCTTCGTCGCTGCCGGATTTAACTCTCTTGGCATTCTCAGCGGAGGAGGGGCCGGTAATATCATGGCCAATTGGATCGTCGATGGTCATCCACCCGTCGACGTCACCGATATCGACATCGCTCGTATCGCTCCGTTCCAAACCAACCGCTCGTACTTGGCGGAGCGAAGTGTGGAGCTGCTCGGTCGACTCCACTCAACGGGGTCATGGCCGCACTCTCAGCCAACGACCGCCCGCAACGTTCGTCGCTCGGTGCTCCATGACAGACTGGACGCAGCCGGCGCCCGATTCATGGAATCGTCGGGCTGGGAGAACGTCGCATGGTTCGGCCCGTCCGACAAGACGCTGGACAACCGCCTCACCTACGACCGCCAACCGTGGTTTGATTTTCAGGCCGCCGAACACCGCGCTGTCCGTGAGGCAGTGGGCATCTTCGACATGTCGTCCATGTCGAACTTCTTGGTTCAGGGGCGCGATGCAGAGTCACTACTCAACCACCTCTCGGGGAACACGGTTTCTGTGCCGGTCGGCAATTGTGTCTACACCCAATGGATGAACTCTCGGGGCACGATCGAGGCTGACCTCACCGTCACGCGACTCGCGGAAAATCGGTTCTTGGTTGTCGTCGCCGAACTCT
This sequence comes from Acidimicrobiaceae bacterium, assembly GCA_018699415.1. Lineage (GTDB taxonomy): Bacteria > Actinomycetota > Acidimicrobiia > Acidimicrobiales > Aldehydirespiratoraceae > JAACCU01. Next base: position 6,907 of record JABIQM010000153.1, on the reverse strand, counting down.
TCCACCGACGCGTGGAGTCAATGATGAAACGGGCAACACGACAGGACGCTCACGTCATTGTCACCGACATGACCTCGGCCTACACAATGCTCAGCGTGCAGGGGCCGCGATCACGCGACCTTCTCAGTCGAGTCACGACTGCCGAACTCGGCAACGACGCATTCCCGTATTTCACAGCGCAGCACATCGACCTTCACTACGGCGAGGGGTGGGCCGTGCGAATGAGCTTTGTCGGAGAACTCGGCTGGGAGCTGTATATCCCGACCGAATTTGCGCTCGGTGTCTTCGATCAGTTGAGGGAAACTGGTGCCGACCTCGGTGTTGCGCTGGCCGGCATGGAGACGCTGGAGAGCACTCGCTCTGAGGCAGGCCGACTCGACTACGGCCTCGACATCGAGAACACCGACTCACCGCTCGAGGCGGGGCTCGGCTTCGCGCTGGACTTCGACAAGCCCGGCGGGTTCGTCGGACGTGACGCACTCCTCGCCCAACGCGAGCGTCGCCCCTACCCGACTCGACTCGTTCAGTTCCTCCTCGAGGACCCCGAACCGCTGCTCTACGGTGAGGAACCCATCCTGTGCGACGGTGCCGTAGTCGGCTACATCCGTTCCGGCGCATACGGCCACACGCTGGGCGGCGCGATCGGGTTCGGCTATGTCGAGCACAGCGATGGCGTAACCAAGGAGTTCATCAACTCGGGTCGCTTCGAGATTCGCGTCGCGGGCACCACCGTGCCCGCCCGAGCCTCTCTCCGCAGCATGTACGACCCAGAAAACGTGCGCGTACGAGCCTGACCCACCCGTCTAGGGTGCCGTCGCGCGCTCGCGCCGAAAACGGACGTTTCCCGGGACTTCGGCCTGCAGTTCGCGGGCGTACTGGTGTCCCGAATAGACCGACGTCGCCACCGTTCCCGGAGCATTACAGTCCCCGATACAGCGAATGTCGATCCGCTCAACCAGCGCGTGATAGAGCCCATCTCGCGGCGTTCGCGCCGTGACCATCACCACGGCCGCAGCTTCGACTTCACGGGTTCGCTCGGTATAAATGCACGCCAACGTCACCGAATCAGCACCAATCGAGGCGACCGATGTGCCGGTCACAAGACCAATGTCGAGCCCGAGGATCCGTTCCTGGATTCGGTGTTGCTCTTCAGTGTGCGTGGTCCACGTCGACAGCTGATTTGCGGGGGTAACGAGCGTTACCTCCAGTCCCTCGTTTCGAAGCTTTTCTGCTAGCACCCCACCCATGTAGTAGTGGTCATCGTCGAAGACGATCACCGGGCCGTTCGGGAGCACGCCGTCCATGATGTCGTCTGGCGTGAAAACCGACGACCCATCCCAGCCCGGGATGGCATCGTCGAGCCATCGGCCGGTTCCGTCTCGGTTCCATACCGCTCCGGTGGCCAGGACCACATGATCGGCTCCAAACTCAAGGATCTGGGACTCGTCGATGTCGCTGTCGAGATATGTTTCAACGTTCGAAAGCTTGTCGATTTGAGTTAGACGCCAATCACGAACGCGCGCATATTCGGCCATCCCTGGAAGGCGCGCCTCACGGGTGACTCGCCCGCCAAGTTCTTTACGCAACTCGGTCAAGGTGACATCGAAGCCTCGCTGCCCAAGCGCTGTCGCCGCTTCTAAACCAGCGGGCCCAGAGCCGACGACCAGAACCGAGGCGTCGGTCTTCTTGCGCGGAATGTGCTCAGGGTGCCAACCTTTACGCCATTCCTCTCCCATCGTCGGGTTCTGGGTACAGCGAATTGGTGTACCCGTTTGATCCCCGGAATAACAGATATTGCAACCGATACATTCGCGAATGTCGTCCTCTCGACCTTCAGCAATCTTGTTCGGGAGAAACGGGTCCGCGATCGATGGGCGGGCCGCTCCGATGAGGTCGACGACACCCTGGCGCACGAGCCGGAGCATGGTTTCGGGCGATGTGAAACGACCGACGCTAACCACCGGCTTTTGGGTCACGTCTTTCACCCACCTCATCGTCGTCTCGAGTCCTCCTTCTTTCACGAATCGCGAGGTGCCCATCTCATAGGAGTAGTCATCGACCGTGATGTCCCAGAGGTCGGGAAGGTCAGACAACATTTCGATCACGGCTCGGGACTCGTCACGAGACGTGCTGTCCTCGACTTCTTCCATCACCGAACCGGCAGAGAAACGGACAGCCACGGCGCACGTGTCACCCACTGCCTCCTTCGTCTCTTCGAGAAGTTCACGAAGAAGCCGGACACGATTCTCGAGCGATCCACCGTATTCGTCGCTTCGCCGGTTGGCCGGATCGAGGAACTGCTTCAACAAATACCAGTGGCAGCCGTAGACGTAGACGATGTCGAAGCCAGCACGTTGTGCACGCTTGGCTGCCTCAAGATGCCACCGCTTCACCTCGCGGATATCGAACTTGTCCATCGCCCGGGTCTGTACGGGATCCCAGACGCCGGCCGGGCGGCTCACAGGGCCGACCGGGGTCTCTCTCGAGTAGTGGTTGGCGCTCGCCGCTCCCCCATGCCAGAGCTCAATTCCGGCTAGGGCGCCGTGGGCGTGGACCTTCTCGACCATCAACGCATGGGAACGAATGTCCTCGTCATCCCACAATGTGGCCGACGGGTAGGGATCGTCGTCAGAGGACGGGTGCACTGAGCAGTATTCGGTGCACACAGTGCCCCATCCGCCCTCCGCCTTCATCTCGCGCAATGAGGCAAGTGTCTGTGGTTTGCGATAGCCGATACCAGTGCAGTGCGGCACCTGATAGAACCGATTGGGCGCTGTGATAGGCCCGATCTGGACGGGCTCGAACATCACGTCGAAGCGAGGATCGCGGGTCATCTGGTCTCCGAAGTTTGAGCCGGTCGAGTCATCGTGACTCGAGATCAGCGAGCTGGCTTTCAATCAGTTCAATCATCCGCGCTCGGCCGAAAGAGCCGTAGTGACCCGCATGAACTGTCTCGGCGGGCAACCTTCGTATTCGGCGCAAGCTCTGGCAGTAGGCACCTGAGTCCGACGGCGGCCAGGCGGGGCCGTGGGAACCGTCGTACAGCATCTCACCGGTGAAAAGCGTCGCGGTTGCTGCCTCCCATACGCAGACACCGCCGGATGAACGGCCCGGGGTGTGAAGTACTTCAAGTGAGCGAGTCCCGAGGTCAATGATCTCGCCATCGTCAACAATTCTCGTTGCGGCAGCGCCAATCATCTGATGACTCGCTGGGTTGAACCCCTTGCTCGGAAGCGCCCGAAACATGTCGTCAGTCAAATAGTCGGCGATCTCAGTATTCTCCTCTACCGGGTCAGCCAAACTCGACTCGTCAAGTCGATGACACGCTCGTTGCTGAAAGCTGTGCCAGCCACCCGCGTGGTCGTAGGAACACGTGAGGGCAATACAAAGTACCGGCTTGCGGGAGATCGCCTCAATCAGTGGCCCTGCTGGCACTATTCCGCTCCCAGCATCAACCGCTACATCGAGGTCGGATCCTTGAACGAGCCAGATATCGCCGACCGCATAGGAGTCGACATAGGCCTCTGTTACGCGCAGAATATTTGCTTCACACACATCCACGGCGTGCCAAGCGAGTCCGGTCGGTAGTTGCATGTCGCGCAAAGGATCAGGTTGCCCGCCCTTCCCCTCCGTCGATACCACGACCAACGAGGGGAGGGACGGGCCACAAACCCTGAGTTTGGCTAGCCCTTCGCCTCGACGAAGGCGTCGGAGTAGTTGGTCTCGAAGTCTCCAGTGTCCTGGAGCGATTCGAGTGACTCGACACCGCCGGCGAGCACGTTCGGGTCGTTCACGAAGTCGAGGAGATCCTCGTCAAGGAACGGCACTGCCGCTTCGTTGGGAGTGTTGTAGTAGTTCCAGTTCGTCAACGCCGCACCTTGCTCACCGGAGTACATCCAGTTGATGAACGTGTGAGCAGTACACGGATGCGGAGCGTCGTGGGCGATCGAGAAGTTATCGATCCACAGCGTGCCGCCTTCTTCGGGGACGAAGTAGACGTACTGAGCTGGATTCTCGGTCTCGAGTGCTTGAACAAACATGTCGCCCGAGTAGCCGTGAGCAATAACAGTCTCGCCAGAAGTCAGGAACTCATCAGCAGAGTCCGTGTTGAATGCCGCCAGCCGGCTGGCGGTTGCGGCAACCAGATCTCTGGCTTCGTTAAGCTCGTCCATGTTCGTGGTGTTGTTCGAGTATCCGAGGTAGTGCAGGGCTGCGCCCATGGTCTCTCGGGGATCGTTCAGCAACTGAATCTGTCCATCGAAGTCACCCGAGATGGCCGGGTCAAAGATGAGGCCCCAGGTACGAGGGAAATCCTCGCCGATAGCTTCGGTGTTAACAGCAATACCGGTGGTTCCCCACTGGTACGGCAACGAATATGCGCCATCGGGGTCAAAGTACAGATTCTGCATGTCTGACATCAGATTCGCGGAGTTCGGAATCGCGTCATAGTTCAACGGCATAAGCGAACCAGCCGCGATCATCACCGACACCATGTAGTCGGACGGCACAATCACGTCGAAGCCGCTATTGCCCTCCGAAACGATGGGCTGCATGGCCTCGTTCGAGTCGTAGCTGTCGATCGAAGCCGAGATGCCGTGCTCTTCGGCAAACGCGAAGAGTTGCTCCTCATCGATGTACTCGGCCCAGTTGTAGAGGGCGAGATCGCCATCTATTTGGCCGGGTTCACAGGCCGCAGCTGCGCTACTGCTGCTTGGGTCATCGCTTCCACACGCCGAAGCGAGGAGGGCGAAGCCGAACAGCCCGGCAACTAGCCGGAACCAGTGTGTCTTCTTCATGGGATTTCTCCTTCTGGCCGATGCGGCCATGTCCAGGGATCATTGAGTGCCGGTGCCGCCTCGTGCTCGCTCAAGCACAAGGGAGAGCACCACAAGCGTCATGGATGCAATCAGCATCACTACGGAGATTGCGTTGATCAGGGGCGTGACGCCCTTACGAATCAAGCCGAAGACGTATACAGGCAACGTGGTCCAGCCCGGACCGGCGACAAACTGGGTAATAACCACATCGTCGAGTGACAGTGTCATGGCCAAGAGCGCTCCGCCTGCAATGCCGGGGCTGATCTGCGGCAGCGTCACGTGGCGAAATGCCTTCCAGCGGGTCGCGTACAGATCGAGCGCTGCTTCTTCCATCTTGCTATCCATGCCGGCCAGGCGCGCACGAACAACGACCGAAACAAAGCTGATACTGAATGCGATATGGCTCGCCACGATCGAATTAAAGCCCTTACGCATATTCAGCCCGAAGACGAAGTTGATCGCGTCGAAGAACTCCGAGAAGAAGAGGAGCATCATCACCGCCATGGTGACGTCGGGGATGATGATCGGGAGGTAGAGCAGTGCGTCGAACACCTGTTTACCTCGAAACGTGAAACGCTCAAGTGAGAGGGCCGCCATGGTGCCCAGGACCACGGACACCACAGTCGAGAAAACTGCGACTTTCAAGGAGTCGGAGAGAGCGTTTCGCGCTGACTGGTTATCGCTGAACTCGCGATACCAGTCAAACGTCCAACCACCCCATGTGCCCACATTTCGGCTCGCGCTGAACGAGAAAATAACGAGAAGTAGGATCGGCGCGTAGAAGAACAGGTAGACCAGCCATCCGTTGGCGTGCAACATGGCCTTCGTCCAGCCTCGAGGTTCGACCGCCGAACTCATAGCGTCTGCCCTCCCTTGCGGAAGTACACCAGAGTAGCCGAAAGCATGATCGCCATCAGCACGAAGGAGAGCGACGCCCCGAGTGGCCAGTTTCGGGCGGTCAGGAACTGCGTCACGATATAGCTGCCCAGCAGCGTGGTCTTGGCCCCACCCAGAATCTCAGGAGTGACGTACGCGCCGAGGCTCGGCACAAAGCAAAGAATTGAGCCAGCAATCACACCCGGCATGGACAATGGCAGGAGCACTCGCCGAAACGATTGCCAACCGTTGGCATACAGATCGCGGCTCGCTTCTAGGAGTCCACTGTCGATGCGTTCGATCGAGGCGTACAGCGGAAGAATCATGAAAGGAAGAAAGCCATACACCAGCCCAAGTACAACTGCCGTCTGACTGAAGAGAAGCTCCTGCTCACCCAACCCAAGGAACTCCGTGGTCTTGGTTAGCGGGCCGTTGTTGCCGAGGATCACGCGCCACGCATAGTTCCGCACGAGGAAATTTGTCCAGAACGGGATCATGACGAAAACAAGCATCACGTTGCGAATTCTCGGACTGCGGGTAGCCAAGAAGTAGGCAAACGGATAGCCGATCACGAGGCAAATTACGGTCGTGATGAGCGCCAACCACACCGAGCGGAACAAGATCGCGCGCACGATCGGCTCGCCAAGCTTGGCGTAGCTATCGAAGTTCCAACCGGACAGATCAGTGCCGCCAAACTGGTTGCGTGTGGCGAATGAATAGACGACGACGATGACGAGTGGCACCACGAAGAACAAGATCAGGTACGCGTAGGACGGCAGAGCTAGCAGGAAGCCGCGCTGTGATTCTTGACGAATCGCAGCAGCCTCAAACTCCGGCGTCGCCTCGACGCCAGCGTCGTCAACCGGCTGATCCACCACGGTCATCAGTCTGCCACCACCGAGATAGCTGAAGTTTCCCAGCTGACTGCAATCTCTGACCCTGGTTCATGGAGCATTGCTCCCGGACGATTCTCGTCGCGGACCTCCATCCCCATGAAGTCCAGACGGATCCCGTAGACGCGGGCATTGCCGAGGTATGTCACTGACTCGACGACACCATCGACTGCCGTCTCACCGGCCGACACATCGCCTCGCTGGCGAATATGTGCCCGCTCGGGACGCAGACTGATCGCGACTTTTGTACCCGACCCATGGGCGCTCGGCGCATGCACACGCGCTCCATTCGCCAAGCACACGGTTGATGAATCCTCAACC
>JABIQM010000078.1 GCA_018699415.1 Acidimicrobiaceae bacterium | reverse complement strand
GGAACAACGTTGGCCGTCCTTCGAGAAGGCGCTCGCCTCCCTTGCTAAGTCCGAGGTCTTGGTGGCCACATGACTGATCTTGTAATCCCGTCCACGCCGGCACCTAGCGGATTGGTGCTTTCGCCGGTCAAACAGAGCGGCCTTGGTGACCAGATGAAGGCTGGGCTGGACGCTCCCATCTGTCTCACCTGGGAGTTGACGTACGCCTGCAACTTGCAATGCGTGCACTGCCTCTCGTCGTCGGGTCGCCGGGATCCCGGTGAGCTCAACACCGAACAGTGCGAAGCGGTGATTGATGAGTTGCAGCGAATGCAGGTCTTCTACATCAACATCGGTGGTGGTGAGCCAACGATTCGCCCCGACTTCTGGCACCTCGTTGACTACGCCGTCAGCCACGACGTTGGTGTGAAATTCTCAACCAATGGTTCGCGGATAGACGCCGCTGTCGCCCGCCGCCTAGCCGGGTCGGCCTATGTCGATGTTCAGATCTCGATCGATGGTGCCGACGCGGCCACCAACGATCATGTGCGCGGCGACGGTTCCTTTGCCACTGCGATCGAGGCGATGGAGCACCTGCAGGCCGCCAACTTTGGCGAGTTCAAGATCTCGGTGGTGATGACTCGTCACAACATTCCGCAGATCGAAGAGTTCAAAGTACTGGCCGATCACTATGGCGCGCAGCTTCGTCTGACTCGGTTCCGGCCGTCGGGCCGCGGCGCAGACTCCTGGCACGAGTTGCACCCCACCGACACACAACAAGTCGAGCTCTACCACTGGCTGCTCGCCCACCCAGACGTGTTGACCGGCGACTCGTTCTTCCATCTCTCCGCGTTGGGCGAACCGCTCCCGGGTCTCAACCTGTGCGGGGCTGGCCGAGTGGTCTGCCTGATCGACCCACTTGGGGACGTCTACGCCTGTCCGTTCGTTCTTCACGACGATTTCAAGGCGGGTTCTGTCCTCGCCGGCGGTGGCTTCCAACACGTCTGGCAGCAGAGCGATCTGTTCGCCGAGCTTCGTGAGCCGCAGTCTGCTGGCGCGTGCTCGTCGTGCGGCCAGTTCGATGCCTGCCAGGGTGGTTGTATGGCGGCAAAGTTCTTCACTGGGATCCCGCTCGATGGACCCGATCCTGAGTGTGTCAACGGGTTCGGCGAACCGCTCGTCGCTGCCGTTGACGTGTTGATGCGACCCGAGGTCGGCAAGGATCACGGCCGCACACGCGTGGTGATTGGGGCAAGACCGCCTAGGTGAGGGTCAGCGGGTCGTTATTGTGTCCATCTGACAGATAAGGATCTGGCCTCGTCCTTCGGCCTTGGATGTAGAGCATGTCTTCAGCGAGGCGGAGGACTGTCACGGCTGGTTCGGTGCTCGGGTCTAGGCCGCAGGGTTGTTCCGTGCGTGCTCTAGTTCCCATCGCAATTTTTCGACAGCCTCGGCCCAATCGTCGAGATCGATTGCGTCGCTGTGCATCGTTGCGGCTTCTGCCACAGCGTCCTTGATTTGCTCCTCCCACTGGTCGAGCAATGGGTCGATGATCTCGGCTCGGAGCGGTCCGTCGTGGAGACGGTCGACGGCCGCTGCGAACTCGTCGTCCATCGTTGCCCACGCAGCGAACAATGGGTCGCACGCTGCCGAACGCTGTTGGAGAGCGAACGATCCATAGCTGAACGGCTTGCAGTCGTTTTGGATCTCCCCGAAGCCATCGGGCACCGGGGTCACGGGGTTGGCGTCTTTCACGACGTTGCTGAACGCGTTGTCCAAGTCCCACGGCACCATCGTGATCTGACTGCTCGAAGGGTTTTCGTAGAAAAAGAAGTTGTGGTTGCTGCAACCGTCGACGCGAGTGCTCGAGCAGTAGAAGTGGAACGGCCCGTCGTCGTGGCGGATCGTGCGGTCGACGGCAAGGTGGTTCATCGTCGACTCGATGTCCATCCAATTCTCGATGGTGCCGGCGGGGTTGTCGGTTCCCAGCAGGTCGGCGGCGAAGCGTCGAATGATCAGCGCATTGGTGTTGGGGTCATTCTCGTTCGTGCGAAGTCCGGCGATGAACATGTCCTCATCAGTGAGGCCACCATTGGGGGTGAAGGGCCAGACTTCCTTGTAAAAGTTGCCGCTGCCATCGTCGAAGTGGGCACGGGTGAAACGGCCATCAAGGTTCTCGGTGAGAGCGAACACGCCGACGAATTCGCCATTCACGAGGACGCGAGCATGCGTTGAGCGGGGTGCGGCGACACCCATCTCGCCCATCAACCAGTATCCGAGTCGCTCGTGAAACAGCGACGGGTCGAGGTTCATCGAGTGGAACTGGAGCTTGCGGACTCCGAGGAACTCGGTGTCGGGGTCATCCCAGTTGATCTTGACCTTGAGTGACAGCTTCGTGCAGGTCTTCGCCCCGGAGGGATCGAACAGTTCGGGGCCGTCAACACAGCCGACGAAGGCACCGATCGACCCCTTGTAACGGACCCCTACCGCAATGGTCTCGTTCTCGAAACGTAACGTGCCGGGGACGTACTCCTCGGCGACCGGGTCGGCATCAAGAATCGCCAAGTCGGCTTCGCTGAGTTCGATGTCGAACGTGTGCAGCTTTGACTGATCGAACAGGTAGGTGTCGTCACGTTCATCCAGATCCAAGCCATCTTCGGATTCGGGCTCGTCGGCATCCTCCGTATCTTCGTCGGTGTCGGCACCATCCTCATCCTGTGCAGGACTTGGGAGAACGTCGTCGTAGGCCTCGGGGCCGCGTTGCGAACAGGCAGTTGCGACCAGCACGGCGACAAGAATTGCGACAGCGAAGCGAACCTGGCGCTCAGCCACGCTTGTAGCGCACATCGATCGTGGTGGTTCCCTTGACCATGTCGACGCGCTTGATGTCGACGCGCTTCACTCTTGCATCGAGGTCGGCCTCGAGTCGCGTTAGGAGTGCGTCACGGTCGGTGTATGCCTCGTCGAGAACCATCGTGTGCTGCTCGGCGCCAGCGAAGATCATCGGGTGATCACCGATGTACAGCGCGGCGAGGAGTGCACCCATGAGCGCGGGAGTGGACCACGCCGGCTCGATGGCGATGCCGCCCAGAATTCCCATGGTGATAGCCGCGAAATAGAAGACGACATCGGGTTGGGTGAGCGTTTCGGAACGGATGCGGATGATCGACAGCACGCCGAACAGGCCGAGCCCCAGCCCCGCCGTGATCTCAGCGGTAGCCAGGGCGGTGGCCACCGCCATGACGCCGATGTTGACCCCGAGCAGCGCAACGACCATGTCGCGCCGCCGGTAGCGAGGAAAGTAGAGACCGAACGCGAGCACCAGCACCGCGACAAGATCGATCGCAAGGAGTTCGCCCTGGCTCATGGCAATGTCAGGATCATCGACGCATCTGCATCAATAGACGCAAGACGTACCAAAACAGCATCATCACGCTGGTGAACAGGGTCAGTGAAGCGGCGACATGGGCCTGCACGGGGTACCGGCGAATGATGTTCTGCGTCTGGTAGAGGATCGAGCCGCCGGCAAGGGCGATCATCGCGACCGAAAACCAGATACCGAGCTGGAAACCGAAGAGGACGGCGCCGAGTATCAACACCATCGCCGCGACGCCACCGAACATGATCATCGGGCGGATGAACGACAGATCCTTGCGGGTGATGATGGCGATTCCGGTGAGGCCGGTGAAAGCAACGGCGGTGAGCAGAGCTGCCGCGGCCACCGTCGTGCCGGCACTCTCGACGTTGAAGGCGTAGTAGAGGAACGGGGCGAAGATGAGTGCCTCGAGTGCGGCCATGCCGAACAAGGCGCCGTATTGCTTCGACGGGTTGAGCATGTCGGTGGCGGCTTGACCGACCATCCACTGACCGACCATGAACAGGCCCATTATCAGTAGCCAGCGTGAACCGCCGCCAGACACGAAGTTGTAGACGCCTCCGGCAAAGCCAGTGGTAAAGAAGAGTGCCTCGATGGCGACGAACGCAGCGATGGCGCCCATGAGGTGCTGGTAGACGCGGACCACGAAATCGCCGCGGGTGGTTTCGTCGAGCTCAATAACTGGTCGAAGATCAAGTTCCGAATAGCTCATTACTGCTCCTTCTTGATGTCACCACGAGTGTAGATCATCTCTGGTCGTTGTCCGCCCCGGCATCGGTATCGACGGTCCACTATGGTGCGGCCGTTACAACCCCCCAACAGGAGTCTCAACATGGGTATTTTCAGCAAACTGAAGAAGACCGCCGCCGACAACAGCGACCAGATAGAGGACGGCATCGACACGGCTGCCGATCTCGCCAAAGACAAGGTTGCCGGCCATGACGACAAGATCGATATGGCCGCTGATAAGGCCAAGGACCTGGTTGACAAGGTCGAAGGCGACGACGACTGAACTGATTGGTGGACGGCGGCGGGGGTTCGCTCCCGCCGCCACCGCTACCCTCGGGATCTGAAACTGGCCCGAGAGGTGATATGCCGTGAGCAATGACTGGTTTGAGTCGATCGCTGTCGCTCAGGAGCGAGCGAAGAAGCGTCTACCGGCATCGGTGTACGGGGCCATCATGGGTGGTACCGACGCGGGTATCTCCCGGGCTGACAATGTCGACGCGTTCGGTGAGCTAGGCATCCGTCCACGTACCGCTGGCCAGCCCGCTAAACGCGACATGAGCGTCACGGTGATGGGTCAGCCATCGTCGATGCCGGTTCTCATCTCGCCCACGGGGGTGCAAGCCGTCCACCCTGATGGCGAAGTCGCTGTCGCTCGCGCCTCAGCTGCTCGCGGTGTGCCGATG
>JABIQM010000079.1 GCA_018699415.1 Acidimicrobiaceae bacterium | reverse complement strand
GTTCGAGGTGCCATCGGGATGGATGAGGGATCGCCTCGGCCGGGCGCTCACACTAAGGGTGGCTGGCGCGGCATGGGTGCTCTGTCACCTGTGCTTCATTCTCGGTGCCGAAAGCTTCGCCATAGTTGCCGCCGGTCAGGCACTGCTGGCCCTGGGCTACGCGTCGCTGTCGGGCACCGACGTGACTTTCCATTTCGACACTCTCGAAGCGTTGGGACGCCAGAGTGAATACGGCGAACGCCAAGCCCGCGTCGCATCACGAGGCATGGTCTTCGGCGGCGCCGGCGCCCTGCTCGGTGGAGCGCTCGGCCTCGCCGATCTGCGCCTCGCCTTTGTTGCCTCGATGGCCCTCGCCGTGATGCAGTTCGTGCTGGCGATGAGGTTCAGTGAACCGCCCCACACCCAAGAAACCGCTGGCCTGTTCCGCCAGATCAGCGAATGCCTCGCCTACCTGCGACGGATATCGCTGGCCTGGATCTTCGCATACGGCATCGCCATGGTCGTGCTCGAACATGTGGCGTTCACCCTCCTGCAACCCTGGCTCACCGAAGCGCTCGACAAGACACCCAACGAACTCGGGAACACACCATTGCTCTCCGGCGCGCTGATTGCCGGGGTCTCGCTCGTCGGCGCCGCCTTCGCTCGATCAAGCATGCGAATGAGTCGCACCTTCGGTCTCAAGACCACGCTCGTCGGCCTCGGTGCCCTCAGCGCGGTGATCGTGTCGACGATGGCGGGCTCCACCAGCATCGCCGTCATCGCCGTGATCGCATTCCGCTCGGCACAAGGCTCGGCGTCCCCGGTCCTGATCAGCGCCGCCGTCGCCCCCCAACTCGAGCAGCGCCACCGGGCAACCTTTCTCAGCCTCGACTCACTCGCCGGCCGACTCTCCTACGGCACGATCCTGCTCTTTGTCGCTACGGACATCGACGACGACGTCGCCGCAGGCCTCACCCGGCTCTCCATCATCTCGTGGGTACTGGTGGCCGCCACCGCCTTGAGCGCAGTCCTCGTGCACCGCCACGACGTCAGCGACGCTTGACCTACACGACGGCCCACCCGCAATCAGGCGTCGATCACTTCAGCGCGGAAACGATCCAGGATGTTGCGTCGCTCTGCGACCGGCATGGCGAAGTCGGGCACGATGATCTCATTCACGCCGGCGTCGCGATACTCCGCAACCGCCGCTCTCAACTCCGTCGGCGTTCCAACCAGGCCGCCTCTCGACCCGAACCCGGCCCGCAATTCGGCGGTTTCAGCTTTGGTGTCGGTAAAAATCAGCAGACCCACTGCGGCCTTCTCGATCTCGCCGACATCGCGGCCCACATCACGGCAGTGCCGTTCGAGCACACCGATCTTCTGCCGCAGCTCGTGTGGATGGCCCCACACATTCCACTCATCGGCGAACCGGGCCACGGTACGGAGGGTACGTTTCTCTCCACCACCACCGATCATGAGCGGTAGCGGCTGCTGGATCGGCTTGGGTTCCATCGGTGCATCGTCAAGCTGGTAGTACCGACCATCAAAGCTGGTGCGGTCCTGCGAAAACAGCATCTTGAGAACCTCACACGCTTCCTCGAAGCGGTCCGACCGCTCGGCCAGGGTCCCCAAGTCCAGGCCGTAGTGGTCATGTTCGTTCTCTTGCCAGCCGGCGCCGAGGCCCACCACGAAGCGACCGCCGGCGATATGGTCGACGGTCGCCGCCATGTTCGCCAAAACGGCCGGATGCCGATACGTGTTGGCGCTGACCATCGTTCCCAGCCGCACTCGTGGAACCGCGTGCGCCAGACCGGCGAGAACCGTCCACGCCTCCAGTATCGGGCCCATCTCAGTGTTGGCGTCTGCGTGGTCCTCGGGGCCATACCCGTCGGCTGGTGGCATGAAGTGATCAGGGATCCAGAGACCGTGCCAGCCCGTTGCTTCAGCGTGCTTCGCTCCGTTCAGAATCTGCTGCCATGTCTGACCGGTGCTGGCCCAATATGAAAATCGCATGGATCCGAGTGTAAACCCCAGCCCCGAGCCGCTACGCCGATTCGTGGAGGGCTTCGGTGCGCGAAACAATTGTGAGATGCTTCGGTGTGTGTGAGCCCACGGCGCGACAATGGACCATGATCACTGACCTCGACGATGACCGCCGCCAGGAACCGAATTTCGTTCTCGGCGAGCGGAGAATGCTGGAGCAGTGGCTCGAGTTTCATCGAACGACGCTGCTACTGAAGTGCGAGGGCCTACAAGACGCTCCCCGAAAGGCGCGTCCGATTGTCACCTCAAACCTGTCGTTGCACGGCCTGATTCGTCACATGGCCGAGGTTGAGCGCAACTGGTTCACTGGTGTCCTCGCCGGTGATACCGATTTTACCTACATCTACGGCGACTTCGAAGATGCCGAGTTCAGTCCGCTCGATGAAGCGAGTTGGGAGGACGACCTCGGCACCTGGCACACCGAGTGTGCGTCCAGTCGACAGGTGGCAGCGACACACGGCCTTGACGACACGGGACTTCGCCACGGGCAGCCATGTTCGCTGCGTTGGATCTATATGCACATGATCGAGGAGTACGCCCGCCATAACGGACACGCAGATCTGTTGCGCGAAATGGCCGACAGCCAGGTCGGCTGGTAGCGGAACTTACAACCAGCGTTCGACCGACATACCGGCTCGCCCGCAGTCCTATTGGTGCCCGGGGCGGGACTTGAACCCGCACGCTCGTTAAAGCAACGGATTTTGAGTCCGTCGTGTCTGCCAATTCCACCACCCGGGCAGGGAGTGAACCGGTTGGCAGCGTAGCCTTCCCAACGTGTTGACCAACTTGAGGAAGCGCTTGATTCGTGGACTGATCCTCGGATTCGTCATCTCCGCCGTGCGGGAATGGTCGATTCGACGGCACCAGGAAGATCTTGAAGCGTGGCCAGTCCGCAAACCATAAGCCTTCAACGTCTGTTCTTGCGACGAGTGACAACTGGCATAGGCAATTACTGCCCGGTAATGAAACGGTAACAAGCTTGCGCGAGTCAGACTGGAACGACGCCCGTAGCGCTGCGGGTTGATCAGTCGCTGAAGGGCATACATCCATGATCGTCTTCACGTACCCGGGACAGGGTTCACAAACCCCGGGCATGGGTGCCGCGTGGAAGGACCATCCCTCGTGGGAGCTGGTCGAGGAAGCCTCTGATGTCACCAGCAGAGACATTGGCTCGCTTCTACTCGACACCGATGCTGACGAGTTGACGATGACCCGCAATGCGCAGCTGGCCACATTCATCACCTCAATGGTCGTGCTCGACGCGGTCAGTCGCACTGGCGCAGAGGCAGCCGCGCACGCCGGTCATTCCCTCGGCGAATACTCCGCTCTTACCGCGGCCGGTGCCCTCGACTTTGCCGATGCTGTCCTTCTCGTGAACGAACGAGGCGATGCAATGCAGGCCGCTGCCGACGAGCAGGACGGCACCATGGCCGCCATCCTCGGGCTCGACGATGACCAGGTCGACATCGCCTGTCAGCGAGCAGCCGGCAACGTCTGGATCGCCAACTACAACGCCCCAGGCCAGGTTGTGATCGCCGGAAGCCCCGCCGATATCGACAAAGCATGCGCCCTTGCCAAGACTCTCGGTGCCAAGCGCGCCATGCGCCTACCTGTCGGCGGCGCGTTCCACACCCCGCTGATGGCACCTGCCCGAGACCGTCTCCGCAAGGCCATCGACCAGGTCGAGTTCCGTATGCCAGAGCAGCCCGTCTACGCCAACGTCGACGCCTCCGCTCATGATGCCTCAACGGACTGGCCAGACCTGCTCGGCGCTCAGCTCACCTCT
Source organism: Acidimicrobiaceae bacterium (assembly GCA_018699415.1). Lineage (GTDB taxonomy): Bacteria > Actinomycetota > Acidimicrobiia > Acidimicrobiales > Aldehydirespiratoraceae > JAACCU01. The sequence continues at coordinate 7,516 of JABIQM010000079.1, read as the reverse complement.
CCGGTCCGCTGGCGCCAGACCCTGCGCCAACTCGAGGACGATGGATTCACCACGTTCGTTGAACTTGGCCCCGGCACAGTGCTGACCGGTCTTGTGAAGCGTGCGGTCAAGTCCGGCAACCGCAAGAATGTATCGACGCCCGGCGACCTCGATGGTCTGCTCGAGAGCCTGTCGGGCTCGAAGTCTTCTGACGCTGGCGTCCTCGAGGGCGAGCATCTCTTCGCTACGGAGCGCATGGTGGTTTCTCCATCCGCGGGGATCTTCACACCGAGCAAGTGCTGCATGGACGGCACCACGATCGGTGTCGGCGAAGTACTCGGTAACGTCGGCTCGCAAGAAGTCGTCAGCTCGTTTGCCGGCCAGATAAAGGGCGTGCTCGCCTTCGACGGCGAACGAGTCACTTCCCGTCAACCAATCGCCTGGCTGAGGACCAACCCATGACCATTCGAGTCGCCGGAATCGGCACCGCTCTTCCCGAGAAGATCGTCACCAATGACGACCTCGCCCAGACGATAGACACCAACGACCAGTGGATCCGTGAACGTTCCGGCATCGGCCAGCGCCACGTGGGCGGCGTCACGTCCGAACTCGCCACCGAAGCAGGTATCCGGGCCATCAAAAACGCTGGGCTTACCCCTGACGACATCGGGCTGCTCATCGTCTGCACCACCACACCAGATCAGCAGCTTCCCGCAACTTCGGCAGTAGTTCAACGCGACATTGGGCTGAACTGTGGTGCGTTCGACATCAACGCTGTGTGCGCCGGCTTCATCTACAGCTACGTCATGGCCTACGGCCAGATACTGATGCCGGGCGGACCCGAACGGGTTCTCGTGATCGGCTCGGAGTCGCTGTCTCGCATCGTCGACTGGGACGACCGCGGTACCGCCATTCTCTTTGGCGACGGTGCTGGTGCAGCCGTGATGGAGCGCCATGAGGAGGGCGAGATGCTTGCCTATGACCTTGGTAGCAATGGCGAACTCCAAGAAATCCTCTACGCCGACCACGGTGGCTACATCAAGATGGAAGGTCGCGAAGTATTCAAGCGGGCGGTCCGCGCAGTGAGTTGCTCAGTCGAGATAGCGCTCGAAAAGGCCGGCATGACAGCCGACGACATCGACGTCGTCATTCCCCATCAGGCCAACATTCGAATCATCGAGGCAGTCTCACAACGGACCGGCCTCTCCATGGAGAAGACACACAACGTGATCGAGTTCACGGGCAACACCTCGAGCGCCACTATTCCTCTCACCCTCGCTGAGGCCGAGCGAAATGGGGCTCTCCATCCCGGCCAAATCGTGCTGATGACCGGCTTTGGAGCCGGCATGGCCTGGGGTACTGCGGTGGTGCGCTGGTGACTGGCCGTGTTGTTCTCATCACCGGTGGCAATAGAGGTATCGGTCTCGCCACCGCCCGACGTTTCGCCGCCGCCGGCTACAGGGTCGCGGTCACCGCTCGCTCAGGATCGGCCGAGGGTACCGACGACATTCTTGTCGTGAAGTGCGATGTCACCAACACCGACTCAGTTAATGCTGCTGTCGATGAGATCGAGGAGACGCTCGGCAACGTCGAGATCCTCGTCTCCAACGCCGGCATCACCAAGGACGGCCTGACGCTCAAGATGAGCGACGAGTCCTTTGAGTCCGTGATCGACGCCAATCTCACCGGTGGCTTCCGTGTCGCCCGTCGTGTCGTCAAAGGCATGATGCGTGGCCGCTGGGGTCGCATGGTTTTTGTCAGCTCCGTCGCCGGTATCGGCGGCAACCCTGGGCAAGCCAACTATTCGGCATCCAAGGCCGGTTTGATCGGATTGTCCCGATCGCTCGCCAAGGAATTTGCCAGCCGTAACATCACCTGCAACGTCGTGGCCCCTGGGCCGATAGAGACTGACATGTTGATGGAACTGACCGACAATCAGCGCAGCGCGATGCTGTCTGTCGTACCCCTCAACCGCTTGGGCCAGGCCGACGAAATCGCTGCCGCGATTGAGTTTCTTGCGTCCGAAAGCGCCGGCTACATCACAGGCACCGTATTGCCCGTCGATGGTGGCCTTTCGATGGGCTAGCCGATCCCGATAGGATTCACTGGCTGAACATTCGCCGCCTGTCTCGTTCGAGTTGGGCAAATTTACCGCCTCGCCTGAGGCAAACGAAATCCAATACCAGTGGGAGAAATACCGTGAGTGACGAAAACTTCGATCGCTTCAAGAAGTGCGCCGTAGAGGTCCTGTCTGTCGAAGACAGCCAGGTCGTAACCGATGCCACCTTTGAATCCCTCGACGCCGACAGTCTCGATCTCGTTGAGCTCGTGATGGCTCTTGAAGAAGAGTTCGATGTCAATGTCGAAGAGGAAGAGCTTGAGGGCGTGGCGACCATCGGAGCGGCCTACAACCTCATCACTTCCAAGCTCTAATGCTGGGACGTAGGGTCGCTGTTACTGGCATTGGCGTTGTCGCCAAGGCTGGGCTCGGCAAAGACGAATTCTGGAAAGGGCTCATCGGCGACGCGCCCGATGGCACCCGCTTCATCGAAGATTGGGATGCAAGTTCCTACTTCGATAATCCCAAGGACGCTCGCCGCAGCGACCGCTACACCCAGTTCGCTTTGGCGGCTGCCGCCGAGGCAATCGAACAAGCCGGAGACATCAGTGCTGATCCCGCACGCCGTGGTACATCCATCGGCACCGGTATCGGTGGCATCGGCACCCTCGAGACACAAATCGAGGTGCGCCTGGAAAAGGGTGAGAAGCGAGTCTCTCCGTTCCTTGTCCCAATGATGATGCCCAATGCCGCTCCCGCCGCCGTCAGCATGCGCTTCGGCTGGCAGGGGCCCTGCGAAAACACGGTCACCGCCTGTGCCGCAGGCACCCATGCCATCGGCAACGGTGCGCGTATGGTGGCCGATGGACGCTGCGATGTCGTGATCGCAGGTGGTGCTGAGGCGCCGTTTACGCCCACAGCCATCGCCGGGTTCGCCAACATGACTGCATTGTCATCAAGTGGCGTCAGCATGCCGTTCGACGTAAAGCGTGACGGCTTCGTCATGGGTGAAGGCTGCGGCCTGCTTGTGCTCGAAGCATGGGACGTGGCGGTCGAACGCGGCGCCACAATCCTCGGCGAAATACTTGGCTCCGCCAGCACCGCCGATGCTCACCACATCACCGCTCCTTCGCCCGGGGGCACCGGTGCGGTCACCTGCATGCAGCTTGCAATCGAAGACGCTGGTCTCACATCGGCCGACATCGGGCACATCAACGCCCACGGTACGTCCACGGGCAAGAACGACGCCGCTGAGGCTGAAGCCGTCGCCAAGGTGTTCGGCACCGACGGTGGCCCGTTCGTCACCAGCACCAAAGGCATCACTGGCCACGCCCTCGGCGCTGCCGGTGCGCTTGAAGCCGTCGCTGTGATGCTCGCCATGCAACATGAACTCATCCCGCCCACAGTCGGCCTCACCGAGCCTGACCCTGAGTTCCCCGCCATCAACCTGGTGATGGGCGAGCCCAAACCGTGGACCCCGGCCCCGTCACTGTCGAACTCGTTCGGCTTCGGCGGCCACAACGGCACCCTGGTTCTCGGACCCGCCTAAAGCACGTCTGGGGACAGACCCCAAACGTGCTTTGGCTACAAACGTGCCCTCCAGCGCTTACGCCGGCGCCATCACAAAGAGCAATCCAAGCTCGACGGCGACTTCGCCGTCGACATGAGCGCGTCCCGTCGCCTTTCCTGCGCGCGCTGACATTCGGCCAAGCTCGGCCTCAAGGACGAGAGTGTCGCCGGGCACAACCTGGCGGCGAAAGCGAGCCTTGTCGATCCCACCAAACAACGGGATTGTTCCGGCAAACTGCTCATCGCTAAGGATCGCCACAGCACCAAGCTGAGCGATGGCCTCGCACATCAACACGCCGGGAAGAGTTGGCCGCCCAGGGAAATGGCCAGCAAAGAAAGGCTCCTCCCCGGTCAGCCGCCAGACCCCTTTGATGACGCCATCTTCAAACGAGGTGACCTCGTCAACAAAAAGGAATGGATCACGGTGTGGGATGACGTCAATTGGTTTTGGCATCAGGTTCGCAGTGGGCTCCGTCATGACGCTTCCTCAAGTGCGGCCAGCAACTTCTCTGGTGTCGCCTTGGGGCTGATCTTCGGCCATGCGTGCTCGATCTTGCCGTTTGGCCCGATCAAGAACGCGGATCGGATGATTCCCTCGTACTCACGGCCGTAGAGCTTCTTGGGTCCCCAGACGCCGTACTTGTCGGCGAGGGCGTGCTCAGGGTCGCTCAGTAACGGAAAGCCGAACTCGTGCTTCGCGTCCCACTTGGCTTGAGCGACAGGCTCGTCCGGGCTGATACCAAACACCTGGACATCATCGAGATCGTCGGCGATGTCACGCACGTTGCATGCCTGTGTGGTGCAGCCTCCGGTGTTGGCCTTCGGATAGAAAAACAGAAAGACCCGCTGGCCCTTCGAAGCGCTCAGTCGGTGTTTCGTGCCGGTTTGGTCGACAAGGTTGAAGGCTGGGGCGCGATCGCCGGGTTGTAGGTGCGTCATGCGGCGAACCTAGACGGATCGGTGCGACGACGCGACACGGGGGCGGCACATGTGCCGCCCCCGCACTTCGCGTTGTCGCTGACTATGCCGACTCAGCTCTTGCCGGCAGCCTTCAGCTTCGACCCAGCCGACACCTTGGTACGGGTGCCCGCAGCGACCTGAATAGCCTCGCCGGTCTGTGGGTTACGTCCAGTACGAGCAGATGTGTTGGCCTTCGTAATCTTCATCCAGCCAGTGATTGATACTTCATTACCAGCGCTGACCTGAGCGGCGATGGTTTCGAACATCGCGTCAAGGCAGGCGCCTGCGTCCTTCTGGGTAACATCGGCCCCGTCGGCCATTGCTGCAACGAGTTCGCCCTTGTTCATGTGTGTACTCCTTGGTTGTCCACGACAATTCGCGGTCGGTAAATTACACGCGAGTCTATTTCTAGCCGCGAGTCAAGCATTTCCACCGAATCTCATGGCGGGACTTCCGCAGAACGAAGGGCCAGACCGGACTTGGGATCCGACAAGTCCGCGAATTACACGCCCTCGCTGAGTCCCGAATCGGACTCCGGTTCGGCAACATTTCGCATGAATTCGGCGGAGCGCACGAAATAACCCATCAAGGCGTCAATCACCGACTGCCCTCCGTCAACACCGCCGAGCAGAGAATCGACGGCTGCGGACATGTGCTTCATCCACGCGTCTTGTGCGGCGCGGTCAACCGAGAACGGAGCGTGACGCATACGCAGTCGGGGATGGCCACGGATCTCGCTGTAGGTGCTCGGCCCGCCCCAGTACTGGATCAGGAACAGCGTCAGACGCTCCTGGGCACCCGCCATGTCCTCCGCTGGATACATGGGCCGGAGGATCTCATCGGTCGCCACACCAGCGTAGAAACGCTGCACAAGCTCCACAAAGAACGGATCTCCACCGACCGCGTCGTACAGGCTGACTTCCGTCTCTTCGGTTGCCATCTCGTCACTCACGACGATCACGTTAGTGCCCGCGTTGAGGGGTACTCCATATGGGCAAGGGCACGCCTGCTCCACGCCTGCCCTTCTGCCGCCGATCGGCATCCAGTGCATTCCTCAATGTGACTGAGAACCGTTTCGGCTCAATCATCGGCTAACTCTTCATCGAGCCATTGCTCGATAACAGCGCCCAAGCGGAGCCGGTAGAAAGCACCCATGGTCGGTGAGCCCATGTGTCGTCACCATCATTCATCTAACCAACCGGGCTGCTTCGTAACGAACTATGTTCAGAACTTGATGAGCAACCATGAGTGCGACGAGCGCGAACTGAAAGAACCGTTCAATCACTATGTCGTGCCAGAGATTCAAGTTCTCTATCGAGTTGCCCGCTCGATCACCCGCAATGCAACCAATGCCGAGGCTCTCGTCCAAGACACGATGCTGCGCGCGTACCGAGCGATCGGACGCTTTGACGGCCAGCACCCGCGTGCCTGGCTTCTCACGATCATGCGAAATGCTCAGATCGATCGCGTTCGCCGAAAGCGCCCCGAGTTGATGCGAGACCCAGATGCCACGATGCACCGAGTCGCCTCCGAAGATCGAGTCGCCTCCGAAGATAATGACAACGCCGACCCAGAGGAGCAGGTACTCGACCAGGGGCACGACGCGGCGACCGAATCCGCCCTGGAAGCTCTCGCGAAGAAGTTTCGCACGGTCATCGAACTCGTCGATGTACAGGCACTCTCGTACCAAGAGGCAGCCGACGTTCTTGGCGTGCCCACCAGCACGATCATGAGCCGACTACACCGCGCTCGTACCCGCATCCGCAAACACCTCGAACAATACGGTGGATGCGTCAACGGGAGACCCGCATGATCCAACGTCCCTGGTATCGCCGCAGAAACTCACCGACCAACTGCCGCGAAGTCGGCCGAGTCCTACAGAACTATCTCGATAACGACATGGACCCCGAATGGGCGGCGAGCGTCGCCGAGCATCTCGATGCCTGTAAGGGCTGCGGACTGGAGGAAGCGGCCTACCGGGAGATCAAGTCCACTCTCGGCCGGCAAAGGCCTGCCACGCATGACGATGCCATCTCCCGCCTTCGCGAGTTTGGCCGCTCACTGACCGATAACTAGGACGCCGCTCAGAAGACCTCTAGACTGGAAGCTCCTTGCCTGAGTCGTCGCTGCCACCTCCTCCCCCGCGGCCGGTTCCGCCGACCGGCGCTGAAAGCCACCGCCTCGTCTATGACCACTCTGTCACCTGGGGACTTGGCGACGCATGGGCATCTCTCGGCATCTTCTTCCTGACCTCGATTCTCGTCGGCCTTGCGCTCTATAACGTAACGACTGGACCAGGACTGGACGGCGCATGGCTACCCCTGGCCGTCGCCATTCCCCTGCTGCTTCAGGGTCTCTACATCTGGTACATCGCGGGCCGGAAAGGACGCGGCCTCCGACGCGACTTCGCGTTGTCGGCAAAGCCCAGCGATCTCGGGCTCGGCGCCGTTCTCATGATCGCGGGCATGTTGGGGGCAGGAATTGTCGGTGCCTTCATGATCTGGCTCTTCGATTCGGCCCCAAGCGCCAGTGTTGCTGACCTTGCCGAAGAGTCTGCTGATGGTGGTGGCCTGACGATCTGGCTGGTTCTGCTCGCGGTTCTCGCATCGACATTGGTTCCACTCGTCGAAGAGCTGGTTTTTCGCGGACTTTGGTGGAGCGCTCTCGAAAAACGCGGCATGAAATCCCACTGGATCCTGTTAACCACAAGCCTCGTGTTCGCCGCAATTCACGTAGAGCCACAACGCTCGGCCGTAATCTTCGTGCTCGGCATGGCAGTGGGAGCAGGACGACTGGCCACCGGCCGACTCGGGCCTGCCATTGCCGCTCACGCCATGATCAACGGCACCAGCATGCTGTTCCTCCTCATTGAACTCAGCTGAGGCTGTGAAGGTGAGCTAACGTTGTCGTCACGTCGTCTACGGCGACGGGAGAGTCTTCACCTCTGTT
>JABIQM010000080.1 GCA_018699415.1 Acidimicrobiaceae bacterium | reverse complement strand
ATCATGGTCTCGGGACGATGTTTCCTTCAAGTCACTTGCCTAAGAGGCCGATGGCATTACTGTGAGGGATGACAAATCCCACGGGATGCGGACGGAGAGAGGGCCGAGATGCCAGCCAGCGAGACCGTCACCAGGCAGGAAGCGGCTCATCTGCTGCGCCGAACCGGGTATGGAGGATCCAACGCCGAAGTCACGGCGTTGACAGGAAAGACCCGCCAACAGTGTGTGGATGCGGCAATGGGCTTCTCGGCGAGTGACGCCATCCCCAGTGGGCCTGATGTCGGACGCCCCGGTTGGGTTGTGAATAGTGAGGATGGCCAATGGGAGGTCCACAGCGACATCATCGACTGGTGGGTCACCCGAATGGCGACGTTGCCTAACCCGACCACAACGCCGTCTCCTAGCCCTGCGACGGCTGGCGGCTTGCCGATTTATGAGCGTTTGGCCTTCTTCTGGCACGATCATTTTGCGTGTGCTCAGGAGAAGGTAATCGACATAGAAGCAATGTGGGACCAGATCCGAATGTTTCGTCGCCACGCCATGGGAAGCTTTGACGATCTTGTCCACCGTACTGCGGTGCACCCGGCGATGCTGGTCCACCTCGACAACCAGAACAACACGGTCTGGGAGCCGCAGGAGAACTTCGGCCGCGAGATCATGGAGCTCTACACCTGTGGTGTGGGCAACTTCACTGAGACCGACGTGGTGGCCATGACGAACGCATGGACTGGTCACAACACGGCTGGGTGGGACGATGTCAATGAAATTTGGGACTCGACCTACGTCTACCGCAGCGATGCCCATGACCATGGGCAGAAGACACTCTTTGGAATCACGGCCAACTGGAACGGCATCGCCCAACACGCCGGTGAGCGTGACGCCATAACCGAACTCATTCATGGTGAACGTCAGCAGGCCACGGCTCGACACCTTGCCGGCAAGCTGTTCCGTTGGTTCGCTCACCCTGAGCCATCGGAGTCGATCGTCAACGAACTCGCCAACGTGTTCATCACCGAAAACATGATGGTCGCCCCGTTGCTGCGGGCGATTCTGGAGCACGACGAGTTCTGGGCAGCGAGCACGCGCTGGTCTCAGATCAAGAGCCCCACTGACTTTGTTGTCTCAGTTGTGAAGCAGTTGGGCATCGACGCCGACCAGATAGGCCTGCGCTGGCGGATGCAGGGCATGGGTCAGGTGCCCCTCGACCCGCCGAGCGTCGCGGGCTGGGGTGGTGGGATGAACTGGCTATCGACTTCCTCTGCGTGGAGCCGCGGTCGTCTAGCGAGCAACTTGCGGTGGCCATCCAGCGAGGACGACATCTCCGGTGTTGGTCTCCTTGCCGGTATCGAGAACATGACCGCTACAGATGCCATAGATGCGATCTTCGATCTTTTCGGTCTGGAGGAAGTGTCGTCAGAAACTCGTGACCGTCTGGAGTCTTGGTTTACCCAGGCTCACGCCACGCATCCATGGTCGATCCCGCCGGTGGGCTTCATGCTCGGCATGGTCACCCCCGAGAACCAGGTCTTCTGAGGCAGGAGGAAGTAGATGCGTACGAATTCTCTTTCCCGATCCGGTCGTGGGCTTGTGATCCCCGGCATTGCCCGGCCGACCGAAGCTGACGTTGCTTTGGCCACGCTGTCGAGAACCGACGGCACCAACGGCGGCCTCGCTCGCCGCCGATTTCTCCAGGGAGCACTTGCGATGGGTGGTGTGGCCGGACTCACTGCCTTCCCAAGCGTGTTCCCGAACGTGGCGCCCGGGCTTTTCGGGGGCGTTGCGGGTTCGGCCGCTCCTCTTGGCCCGGGCCAGAACATCCTGGTGACGGTCATGTTGAGCGGTGGCAACGATCACCTCAACACCTTGATCCCTGCCGAGAACGGTGCCTACCAGTCCGCTCGTGGTGGTCTTGCCGTTTCGGTCGATGGCTCGACCAGCGTGGGTGAGGGATTGCACCTTCACCCAAACCTGGCGGGGCTCAAGTCCCGATTCGATGCCGGACAGGTCGCCTTCATACGCGGTGTCGGCGAGTCGACTGATGACCACAGTCACTTCACATCCATGGCGACATGGATGAGCGGCAATCAGAATCAGGTGCAGTCCACCACGGGTTGGCTCGGCCGGTACCAGGACGGCGCGGGCCTGGATAGTCTCGGTTCGGTCGCCATTGGCTGGTCGGGCGTGCCGTTGACCTTGCAGGGTGTGAACAGCAAGGCAGTGTCACTTCCGACTAATGGGTCGCTTTTCGGTGCCGATCGTGCGGAGCCCTGGGAACGGTACGGCTATGAGGCAATTAGTGACATCGGGAGCGCCGGTGGCGGTATTGGTGCCTTTGGCGCCCAGATTGCTGGTACTTGGGGTAGGGCTATCGATACCGCTCAGCAGATCTCGCCGGCCTTTGTGCCCGATCTGCCGGAGGACGGTTTGGCCCGCGGGCTAGCGGTTGCCGCACAGGTGATCAACCTGAATCTCGGTACCCAACTCGTTAACGTCACTCTCGATGGGTTCGATTCTCACGATAACCAGCGTCCGGATCACGACAACTTGCTGGCGGAACTCGATGCGGGTATCGACGCGTTCTTCGCCCAGTTGTCGCCAGCGATGGCCGTACGTACATCACTCTTGATCTTCTCGGAGTTTGGCCGGCGCGTGGAGAGAAACTCGACCGGTACCGATCACGGCACCACTGGTCTCATGACCCTCATCGGGCCTGCCGTGAAGGGTGGCCTTCATGGAACCCAGCCGTCGTTGACGAATCTTGACGAACGCGGCGACATGCATCACCATCTCGACTTTCGGTCGGTGTACGCCACCATTCTTGAGGATTGGCTCGAGGCCGACTCCGCCGAGGTGCTTGGAACGAATTATCCGACGCTCGACCTATATGACTCGGACTCGTCCCGCATGTTCAACGACGTGCCCCGGGGTGCGTATTACGCACCTGCAGTTGGGTGGCTGGCCGCCTCAGGCATAACCAGTGGTACCGGGCCAGGAGCGTTCTCGCCGGATGACAACGTTACTCGCGCTCAGATGGCGGCCTTCCTGTGGAGATATCGCGGCGAACCAGCTGGCGCTCCCAATGCCGGCTTCAGTGATGTCCCCGCGGGGCTCTACTACACCAAAGCCGTCGACTGGCTGTATGCGCAACGGATCACGATGGGTGTGGGTGGCAACCGGTATGGGCCAAATGACAACGTGACGCGTGCCCAGATGGCCGCCTTTCTGTGGCGCCTTGAGGGCTCTGCGGAAGGATCGCCACCATCGGGTTTCAGTGATGTCCCGGCGGGGTACTACTACACCAAAGCCGTCGACTGGCTGTATGCGCAACGGATCACGATGGGTGTGGGTGGCAACCGGTACGGGCCAAATGACAACGTGACGCGTGGTCAGATGGCTACCTTCCTGTGGCGCCTCGCCGGAACTCCCTAGCAGCCGCTTCAGCTCCTCTGGCGGACGCCTAAAACGACCCATCTAGCGTTTAACTGCAGTGTTGCTCTATCGCTCTGATTGATCCCCGAGAGGTTGCGTTGATGGGACCACTCGCCATCATGTGAGACGCGATTGTCTTCTTCGAAAATGGGATGGACAGATGAGTGCGGTCGAGCTGCGAGCGAGAGTTGGCTCGGTAGGGGGCGGTGCTCTGCTGCTCGATGGTGAGGATGTGGAGTTTGCTTAGGGTCCGGCCACCGTTGCCGCCGCCATCAGCTGCAAGCTCGGCTAGTTCACTCCACGTTCTCGGCCGACCCAGAACGGGTCGCGCAGGTCGCGCTTCAAGATCTTGCCTGCCCCAGACTTTGGGAGTGGTTCGTCAGCGGAGCGAACGTTGACCGATCGAGGGAGTTTGTAGCCAGCGATCAGGTTTCGGCAGTGCTCGACAAGTTCATCGACGGAGAGTGACGAATCAGGCTTGGTCACCACCTCAACGTGCACGGTCTCGCCCCATTCTTCGTGTGGAATACCGAATGCGGCAGCCTCCAGAACCGCAGTGTGGGCGTAGACGGCATTTTCAACCTCGGTCGTGTAGATGTTTTCGCCACCCGAGATGATCATGTCTTTGGCGCGGTCGACAACGAACAGATAGCCGCCGTCGTCGGCATAGGCCACATCGCCCGAGCGGTACCAGCCATCGACGAGCGCGTTCGCTGTCTCCTCATCCCGGTTCCAGTAGCCGCTCATGATGTTGGGTCCCTGAACGTAGATT
>JABIQM010000081.1 GCA_018699415.1 Acidimicrobiaceae bacterium | reverse complement strand
GACCAACCATGCGCTGCTCAAGAACTATTCGATTGTGGGGGTTCACTGGGGGGCCTCGTTGCAGCGGGACCCTGAGAGTGTCAAGCGCCAGTTGGCTGATGTCTTCGATCTGGCTAGGAAAGGAGAGGTCAAACCGGCGCTGTATCCGCCGGTCTCATTCGATCAAGCCGCCCGCACCCTCCAAGACATTGCTGAGCGCAAGGTTTCCGGCAAGGCTGTGGTTGATCTAGCGCTCTGAGAGGTCGCCAACGTGGGTTAGTCGTACTTGCTGAATCGCTAGACGCTCTAACTTAATACTGGTACCGTTTCGTTTGTTGGGCCGCGAGGTGGCCCACGACGAAGGGAGCGCCATGTCTGATCTACGCGCTGAGGCCCAGGCGCATGTTGTTCCTCACTTCACCAAGGGTGCGGCATGGAACTCTGACGACATGATGGTCATGGATCGCGGCGAGGGCTGTTACGTCTGGGATACCGACGGTAATAAGTACCTCGATGGTCTTGCCGGCCTGTTCTGCACCAATCTCGGCCATGGTCGAGCCGACTTGGCTGCAGTCGCCGCCAAGCAGATGGAGAAGCTGGCCTTCTACCCCAACTGGGGTACCACCCATGAGCCGGTCACCAAGGCCGCCACCATGATCGCCGAGGTTGCGCCAGGCGACCTGAGCGACACATTCTTCGTCAGCTCCGGATCTGAGGCCGTGGAGTCGGCGCTCAAGTTCGCCCGAAACTTCCATGTCGCTAACGGTGAGGACAGCCGTTACAAAGTGATCTCGCGCGATTGGTCCTACCACGGCACCACGCTGGCTGCCCTCACGGTCACCGGCGTGCCAAAGTTCCGCAAAACGTTCTTGCCGATGCTGTGGGACGGTGTGCGGAACGTCCCGAACACCTATGGCGATAGCGCCGACACCCTCACCTCGGCGGCCGCCGTCGAAGAAATGATCCTTGCAGAAGGCCCGGAGACCGTCGCCCTCGTAATCGCTGAGCCGGTCCAGAATGGTCGCGGCTGCGTGGTGCCACCCGAGGGCTACTGGCAAGAACTCCGCCGCATCTGCGACAAGTACGGCGTGTTGCTGTGCGCCGACGAGGTGATCTGCTCGTTCGGTCGCCTCGGTCACTTCTTTGGCAGTGAACGATTCGGTGTTGTGCCTGACATGATCACCTTCGCGAAGGGTGTTACCAGCGCCTACCTGCCGCTTGGTGGAGTGATCGTGCGCCGTCCGCTCCTTGAGACGATCTGGGACAGCGAGGTCGCCCTGTACAACCACGGGTCCACGTTTGGCGGTCACCCTGTTTCGACCGCCGTCGCCGTTGCAAACATGCAGGCGATGCATGACGAGAACATCATGGAGCACGTTCGCTCCAATGAGGATTACTTCGCTGCCGGCATGGAGTCGCTGGTCGGCCAGTTCGACATCCTTCGCGAGAAGCGTGGAGTCGGCTATTTCTACGCTCTTGAATTCATGGGCAGCCGCGCGGAAGATCGCGACCTCAACGAGGAGGAGACTGCTGGCCTGCAAGGGGGGGCGCTGGCTCGCATGGTGCGTGAGGCTGGCCTTCTTATACGCCCCGATGACCGCGGTGCCACGATGCTGACGTACTCGCCACCGTTGATAGCCGACCGCACCGTCATCGACGACATCATCGATCGGTCTGACCAGGTTCTCACCAGAGCTACCGCATGGCTCGCCGGAGAGCGCTGACAACCCAGCGACACTGATCGCAATGAGCATTCTCGACGAGTGGTACGAGCGAGCGGCGGCGGTACCTCGCCGCATCTTGATTGCCGACAACGACGCTCGCGCCCACGAGGCCGCAGATCGGCTCAACGCTGATGGACTCGCGGAGACGCTTGTGATCGGACGCGATCTCGGCTCTCTCGCCGAAGCCGCTCATCGGGCGGCCGACGAACTTGTCGCCGATCTGACGAGCGCGACGGAGGGTCCATGGGCTGGTCGCCCTTTTGATGTTGATGATCCGCTCACGATTGCGACAGCTCTTGTGAAGACCGGTTGGGCGACTGGTGCCGTCGCTGGAGCTACACGGCCATCGGGGGATGTGATCCGGGCAGGCCTGCGTGTCCTTGGCGTTGCGCGCGATGTCAGCGCGGTCAGCAGTTGCTTCTTCTTTGTTCTCCCCACCGGTCAGCCGATTGTCTACGGTGATTGTGGTGTGCTGCCCGACCCGACCGCCGAGCAGTTAGCAAGTATTGCGATCTCTAGCGCAGCGACGTTTTCCCAGCTCACCGGGGCTGTTCCACGGGTTGCCATGCTCTCGTTCTCCACAAAGGGGAGTGCGTCTCACCCTCGCATCGACAAGGTCCTCGAAGCGACCGCAATCGCTCAAGCGCAGGCTCCCGGGCTTGCTCTTGACGGTGAGCTGCAATTCGATGCGGCATGGGTTCCAGCGATCGCAGAATCGAAGGCTCCAGCGTCCGAGGTTGCTGGACAAGCCAATGTTTTCATCTTTCCGGATCTCGACTCGGGCAACATCGCGTACAAGATCACGGAGCGTCTTGGCAGCGCTCAGGCCTTCGGCCCGTTGCTCCAAGGACTTGATGGTGTACTGCATGATCTGTCACGAGGATGCACTGCCGACGACATCGTCAACGTTGCGGTGATCGCTTCGCTCCAAGCCGAAGGTTGACGTTGGATTTGTCGGGTGGGGCGCTGGTCGTCGCGCTCGCGCTGGTGTTCGTTGGCGCGGCGATGATTGAGTTGTTCGACCCGAACGAGTGCGCCAGGTCGCGATAGCGACGCTGGCTGCACTCGCTCTCGCGGGTCTGGTTGGGCAGCTCTCGCCCTAGGCCGTCTCGAACGGCGGATATTCGTCCGTGAGTAGTGTCATGTAGGCCGTGAACCGAGTTGAGACGCGCATGGCGCTCTGCACAAAGTTGAGCAGTCCAGCCGGCCACTTCCCGGTGAGGAGCACGACGAAGAAGGCGAGGAACCAGAGGATCTCTGCGATCACCATGAT
>JABIQM010000315.1 GCA_018699415.1 Acidimicrobiaceae bacterium | reverse complement strand
TTGGCGTCACCGAAGGAATCAGCCCAACCGAATACGGACCCGACCGCAACGTCACCCGCAAACAAATGGCAGCGTTCCTCGCCCGGTTCTATGAAACCATCACCGGCAAAACGTGCACCGGCAATCATCCCTTCACCGACGTTCCCGAAACCTCATACGCCTACGAGCCAGTTGGATGCATCTACAACCTCGACGTCACCCAAGGAATCAGCCCAACCGAATACGGACCCGGCCGCAACGTCACCCGCAAAGAAATAGCAGCGTTCCTCGAACGCCTCTACAACACCCTCACCAGCTAAACCACACCGCCGCAACACGCCATCTTGCTGGTGAACCAACGCCAGGACGCGCGGGCATCATGCCCTAGCGGGCGTTACTCCCCGAGTGCAGTTCTAACGGTGCCGGCGAGCTTGCGAATCAAGGGTTCGAAGTGCTCAAGGGGATAGGTCTCAGCATCGGGATCGAACGCCTGCTGATCCCAGTCATCGGTGAACTCGACACACAGATCGAACCACGACTCGTCCTTGAATCGGTCTCGTAGGTTCGTGGGCACATCGAAGTGATGGTAGTAGTGCTTGCCCTGGAAGTCCTGGTGATTCTTGATCGACTGGTACACGTCGTCACGCACATACGGGCGAATAATCTCAGCCGATATGGAGCCATGGTTCGGCACCGAAATGGCCTTGCCGATGTCATGCATTAGCGAGCCGAAGATCATCTCCTCGTCGGCACCAGCTTTCTCAGCCATGGTGGCAGTCTGGAGGCAATGCGTGAGTTGATCGGTGATGAAGCCATCGCTGATCTCGCCGAGCGACTCCAGAAGCATGATCATCCGATCAGCAACACGACCCTGGTTTTCGTTCGTTGTCTTGCCGATGACCTTCCATTGTTCCTCGGTGGATTCGTCCATCCGGCGGAAGCTGTCGGGGTTGACGTCAGCGGGTTGAGTGGGATTCTCGGTCACGGCCATGGTGCACTCCTCGAAAACGGCGTGTGCCCACAGTACAGGGAGAGTCAGTTTGGAGGGGAACCTGGGTCACAGTTGATCGTTTGCTTCGGAATGGCCGTAGTCATTCTTTCACCCGACAGTTCATCCGTCGGCTGTTGGCTCGCTAATGATGTTGGCAGCTACCAGTTCATCAATCTCCCTCGTCGAGAGCCCGGCCGCGGCGAGTACTTCACGCGTGTGTTCGCCAATTGTCGGTGACGGGCCACGAGGTCCGACATCGAGCCCATCAAACCGCATCGGGGCGCGAACAGTGCGATATGGGCCGAGGTCGCGATGCTCGACTGTCGGGAAAAGACCTATTGCCTCGGCCTGCTCATCGACGGCGACCTCATGCAGTCCCAGAACCGGGCCCCACACGATCCCAGCATCATCGAAAAGTGCGCCCCACTCGTCCCTGGTCCGGGTGACGAAGCGTGCATCGAGCAGGCCGATCAACTCTTCCATGTTGTCGAAGCGTCCCTTGGCCGTCGCGAACCGATCGTCCTCAACCAGGCTCTCAAGACCCATTGCCCCGCACATCCGAGCCCACGCTGCTACTTCGATGTTGTTAAGAACGATCCAACTACCGTCGCCACACGGAAACCGATTTGCGCTAGCCACGAACAATTCGGTACGACGTCGCCTACGCACAGGCGCCCGGTCCACGGCTGTTGTCGCAAAATCAGACGCTTGCGTCCACACCGCTGCTTCAAACAATGACGTCTCCACTACCTGCCCCTCACCCGTCGCCTCTGCAACTCTCAAGCCCGCCAGGATCGCCGCCACCAACGCAATGCCGGCAGTGTGGTCGCCTTGCGCTGGACGCGCACTCGGAACCATTCCCTCATCGCCTTCGCGCATGGCGTCATACAAACCGGATCGCCCGAAGAAGGCAGTGACGTCATAGCCGGGTCGACGGGCGTCGGGCCCGTTCGTCCCGTACCCAGTGAGGGTGGCATGCACAATGCTGGGGTTGATCGCCATCAACGACGCCGGGTCGAGGCCGAAGCGTTCTTGACGATGTGGCAACAGGTTGCACATGAAAACCTGTGCGGGCCCGCAGAGTCGCTGGGCAAGTGCCGCGCCTTCATCGGTGTCCAAGGCAACAGCGATCGACCGTTTGCCGCGATTATCGACATCGAATTGAAGGTCGTAGCTCCGCAAGCCACCGTCGACCTTTGCCGGACGGAAGTTTCCGCGAATCGGATCACCACTGAGCGGCTCGATCTTCACCACGTCAGCCCCGAGATCTGCCAGTATCGCCCCAGCGCTCGGGGCCGCCATGAAACTGTCAACGGCGACAACTCGGACGCCTTCCAAAGGTGCTCTCATGACCCCTAAGTGTGCTCCGAGATGCGATCAAACGCCGAACCGAGATCGACGACTCTCCAACACAGGCAGCGTAGACGAGTTCGGTTCGGCCTCGATTCCGAACATCGCTAGTGTGCGACGATGATCTACGGCTTTGATGTGGCGATTGTTGGTGGTGGGATCGCAGGCGTGTCGTCGGGCGCCCACCTCGCTGAAGCAGGACTGTCCGTGGTGTTGCTAGAAGCCGAGGCGACGCTCGCTCACCACACGACCGGCCGGTCGGCTGCCCAGTACCTAGAAAACTACGGCAACGACACGGTCCGGCGCCTCACCCTCGCTAGCCGGTCATACATGGAACACCCGGGCGAGGCCGCAGACGACTCGTTTCTGGGCAGCCGACCGCTGCTCAAGGTTGGCCGAGCGGCACGGGTCGCTGAGCTGCAAGCAGATGTTGAACACGCCAAGGAACTGGTGCCGTCCACGACGTTCGTGGATGGTGACGAGGCCCGGCGGATTCTGCCGATTTTGCGTAACGACATCGAAGGTGCGTTGTACGAACCCATGTCGATGGATATTGATGTCGCCGGGCTCCACCAAAGCTATGTGCGTCGTCTTCGGGCCGCCGGTGGCGAGATCCGGCCATCGTCTCGGGTTGTGGGGCTGGTTCGTGCCGGCGATAGCTGGCAGATCAGCACCGGCACGGAGGAACTCTCGGCGTCGATCGTCGTCAATGCTGCGGGCGCGTGGGGCGACCTTGTTGGCGCTGAGGCGGGGGCTGCGCCCCTTGGCCTGCATCCTCTTCGCCGGACGATCGCGATCGCCGCGATCCCCGACGGCTACGACCCCGCTGATGTCGCTCGTTGGCCGCTGACGTCGTTCGAACCGGACTCGGGTCCGATGGTCGGCTACTGCAAGCCGGAACCAGGCGGACTCATGGTTTCCCCCGCCGATGAGACGCCGTCGGCGCCGTGTGACGCAAAGCCGGAGGAGCTCGACGTTGCCCTTGGGTTGGCCAACCTCGCCGAGTTCACCACTCTTGATGTGCGCCATGTCCGCTCCACTTGGGCCGGGCTCCGGACCTTCACTTCTGACCGAACACCAGTCGGCGGGTTTGACCCTGAGATCGACGGCTTTTTTTGGCTCGTCGGCCAAGGCGGCTACGGCATCCATACCTCCGAGGCAATGGCGATCGCTACCACCGGAATAATTGTCGATGATTCATTCCCCGTCGTCCTCACCGACCGCGGCATTACCGCCGCCGACCTGTCGCCGGCCCGCCCAACCCTCGGCGGACCCCTCATCGAAGGCCATTGAGTTGCAGAGTTTGCTCTGGAACTCACCCAAACTCGGCCCGGATTAGGCCCGACGCGACATGGCGGTTCTTCTTGCCCTCCTGACAACCGCATCAATCGGAATCGGCGAGTTTCTCGCGGGCGGATTGACCAAGCGAGCACGAGCAAACGAAATCACGTCAACCATGTTCGGCGCCGGGGTCGTCCTTACGGCGGTCGTTGCGGTGGCCTGGCCCGGCAACCCAACCGGACGGGACCTGCTTCTCGGTGGGCTTGCGGGCATCGCCAATGGCACCGGCGTTCTGCTGCTCTACGTCGCCTATTCGCGCGGATCGTTGCGATCTGCTGCGCCGGCGGCTGCGGTGGTGATGTCGAGCGTCCCGATCGCCTGGGACATTGCCGTGGCGGGCACGAGTCCTTCGCCGCTGACATGGGTCGGTATCGTGTTGGGTGTGGTGGCCATTGGCCTTTCTTCGTACCAGCGCGACGGTGACGACGACAGCACAGGCCTGGGAATCGCGATTGGCGCTGGCGTGGTGTTCGGTGTGTTGCTCATCCTGCTCGCAGAGATTGGCGAGGACTCCGGGGGGTCACCAATCTTCGTCCAACGTTGCGTTGCGTTCGCCTTGGCTGTGCTCGTGACGCGCTTGACCGGTCCACGGATCTTTCCTGCCGACCGAGCCGACCGGACAATGGCGGGCGTCATCGGCTTGTTCGCTACGGCAGCCGTCGTCCTCTTCGTCCTTGCCCTGCAAGCGGGCGGGAGCTTGTCGGTGGTCAGCGTGATCGGCTCGCAATACGCCGGTGTAGCAGTGCTACTCAGTGTGGTGTTACGAGGTCAGCGTATGTGGTGGTGGCAGGCGCTCGGGCTTGTTGGTGCGAGCCTGGCGGTGGCATTAATCACCTTCGGCTAACGCCGGTAGCACGTGCTCGGCAACGGAACGGATCACTGCTTCTTTCTCCCCGAGCGGCGGGAGAAGAACAAGTTGGTCGAGTCCCGCCTCGTCCAAGGCCTGGATCCTGTCGATCAACTGTTCGCTAGTACCGACCAGACATGTTGCATCGATCAACTCGGGCGTGATGAACGGTTCTTCCTCCGGGATCACCCAACAGTTGTGACCTTCATGAATTCGCTGATGGCGGCGTTCTGGCGGCGCCTGCTCGACAAGCGCCACATAGTCGTCCCAAAAGTCGGCGAGATGCGCTGGCGGGCGCCGTCCGAACTGGACGACTTGTTCGTACAGATAGTGAACGCTAGCGATCGCGAAGGCACCCGTTTGTCGACGAACTCGCTCACTATCCAGTGATTCACCGTCCTCGAGAACCAGCATCGTGGTGAGCGTGGC
>JABIQM010000082.1 GCA_018699415.1 Acidimicrobiaceae bacterium | reverse complement strand
CTCCCCAACTAGGGACGGATGTGGCCCTCGCCGCGAACGATGTACTTCTGGGTAGTGAGTTCGCTGAGACCCATAGGGCCACGGGCATGGAGCTTTTGGGTTGAGATGCCGATCTCGGCGCCGAAGCCGAACTCTTCCCCGTCGACGAACCTGGTCGAGGCGTTGACCAACACCGCGGCGGCGTCGACCTCGCGAATGAACCGATCTGCAGCGGCAATGTTGCCGGTGATGATCGCTTCAGAGTGACCGGTGGTCGTGTCATTGATGTGGGCGATGGCTTCGTCAAGCGTGTCGACCACCTTCACGCTCATCTTCATGTCGAGAAACTCGGTTGCGAAATCGTCGTCGGTTGCAACGCCAATGGAGGAGGCGAGCCCCTGAGCGGCATCATCGCCGACCAGTTCGACATCGGCAAGCGCATCCACCGCCATCGGGATGAACTCGGCGGCAACGTCGACATGCACGACGAGCGACTCGGCGGCGTTGCAGACGCCTGTGCGTTGAGTTTTCGCGTTGACGAGGATTGCGCGAGCCATCGTCAAGTCGGCTGCAGCGTCCACATAAATATGGCAGTTTCCGGCGCCGTCGATGACATAAGGGACGGTGGCGTTCTCAAGAATCGACTGAATCAATGCATGCCCACCGCGGGGAATCAAACAATCCACATAGCCCCGCTGCTGCATGAACTCGGTAGCGGCCTCACGGGTGATGTCATCGACCAAGACAAGGGCATCAGCAGGCAGGCCAGCCTTCGGCAACGCCTCACGAAGGACCGCCGAGATAGCCAAGTTCGATGAGATCGCCGATGAGGAGCCTCGCAGGAACGCCACGTTGCCCGACTTCAGGCAAAGGCCGAACGCGTCGCTGGTGACATTAGGACGGCTTTCGTAGATGATCGCCACGACACCGAGCGGAACCCGCACCTTCTCAATACGGAGACCGTTGGGGCGAACCCAACCTTCGGTGATCTCACCAACCGGATCACGAAGCGAGGCAACCTGACGAAGACCCCCGGCCATGCCCTCAATTCTGGCCAGGTCAAGGCGAAGACGATCGACAAGCGGCGCCTCCATCCCGTTGGCTTCGGCCCGAGCTACATCCACGCCATTGGCATGGATGATCGCATCGGCACGAGCAACGAGCAGGTCAGCCGCGTCATGAAGCGCAGTGTTCTTTTCGGCCGTTGAGGCGACCGCCAGTGCAGACGTGGCGGCCTTCGCTCGAGCGGCCAATTCGGGTATCGGCGTCGGAGTCTCAGTCAAGGGACCACAGGGTACTCCGAAGGAGCACTAGCCTCGCCAGCAAATGTCTGGGCGAGCTGAGTCACGACGAGGACCAGACCGTGGCGTGGAACCAACAGTGTTCCTCGCCCCGGCGTCTCCGAGCACGATTGACCTCGTCGCGACCGCCGTCGCGCTGACGCAATCGGCGAACGGGCATACGCCTCAGGCAACCCGATGAGCCGCCGAAAGGTCCGCAACGGATCAGCACTCGTCGGAGCGGGTATTCTGCTGTCCCGCCTGGCCGGACTATTGCGAGAAACAGTCGCTGGTCGCGTAATCGGCAACGGTAGGGCCGGCGATGCGCTGGTTGTTGCGCTTCGAATCCCGAACTTGCTCCAAAATTTGCTCGGTGAAGGGGTACTGTCAGCCTCCTTTGTCCCCGTCTACAGCGAACTTCTCGAAGAAGGCAACGACGCCGAAGCGAACCGTGTGGCAGGGGCGGTCGGTGCCATGCTCATGGCGGTCACCGCTGCCAGTGTGCTGATCCTCGTGGTCGCCGCTCGCCCGATCACCCGACTGCTCGCCTGGGGCCTCACCGGCGAGAGCTTCGAGCTCGCTGTCAACTTCACTCGAATCATCGCTGTCGGTATCGGCTTCATGGTGATGTCGGCGTGGTGTCTTGGCATTCTCAACAGCCACCGCCGCTTCTTTCTTCCCTATGCCGCTCCCGTGCTCTGGAATGCCGTCCAGATCGTCGCTCTGCTCGTCGCATGGCAGCGAGACTGGTCGATCGCCGACGCCGCCCGCGGCGTCGCCATCGCACTGTCAATCGGTGGTGCGCTGCAACTGCTAGTGCAGCTCCCGACGGTCCTGAAGCTGGCGCGCGGAATCCGGCTCCGACCCGATGGCGGTAACCCGCACGTCCGCACGATTCGGCAGCGCTTCGGGCCCGCTGTGCTCGGTCGTGGTGCCGTGCAACTCAGCGCCTACCTGGATCTGATCCTCGCGTCGTTCCTCGCCGCTGGTGGGCTGTCGGCGCTTTTTCGGGCCCAGATCCTCTACACACTGCCGGTCAGTTTGTTCGCGATGAGCGTGGCAGCCGCCGAACTGCCGGAACTGTCGCGTCTTCGAGCCGAGCCAGATGCGATCCACGACCGGACCGATGCCGCGCTACGCCGTATCGCCTTCTGGATGCTCGGCTCCTCACTGATGCTGATCGCGGCCGGAGAACCAATCGTTCGGCTGGTGTTTGAGGGTGGCGAGTTCACGTCCGCCGACACCACCCTTGTCTGGCTAATTCTCGTCTTCTACGCCCTTGGGCTTCCTGCTATCGGCTTGAGCCGGATGCTTCAGAACGCAAACTTCGCGCTGGGCGATACCTCCGGGCCCGCTCGAATCGTCGCAGTTCGAGTCTCAGTCGCCGCAGCGATCGGCCTAGTTGTCATGTTCCCGCTCGATCGAGCCTGGGTTGGCGTCAACGGCATCGAAGGACTCGGCGACACGCTCGGTCTTTTCGGACCGCTCGATGTCGCCACCCGCGGCGACGAGTCGACCGTGCGAATCGGAGCCATCGGACTCGCGATCGGTTCAGCGATCGGTGCATGGATCGAACTCGCGCTTCTCAGCTCGCTCACTCGGCGACGGATGCCCGCTCTCCGCTCTCCGCTGGCCACCCTGCGACCCGCCGCACTCGCCGCAGCGGTTTCCTTTGCAGTCACTGCGGGCATGAAGCTCGCAGTTGGTGATCTCCCAACATTCCTGGCCGTAGTCGTCATTGTGGGTGTGGGTGGCATCGTCTATGTCGTTACCGCATTCCGTACCGGAGTCAAGGAGGCCGACATGGTCCTTCGACCTACGCGCAAGATCATGTGGCGCTGAAGCACCCCGGTTCCCCGTTCGGTCTACGCTCGTCGCATGCTTACGTACCTGAAGAAGCGCTGGAACTATCTCGTCGCCAAGCTTTCCAACAGCCACGAGACAAATGCGGACCCGAAGGTCCAACTCGAACAGGCGATCAGCGAGGCGAAAGATCAACACCATCGTCTTCGCGAGCAGGCCGCCTATGTGGTTGCCAACCAAAAGCAGACCGAGATGCGAATCAACCAGGCACTCGAGAAGCTTGAAAAGACGAACGCCAATGTTCGCCAAGCCGTTCTCATGGCCGAAGAGGCCCAGAAGGCCGGCGATGACACCAAGCTTGAGTCGTACACCTCAGCTGCCGAGCAGTTCGCCAATCGACTGATCACCCTTGAAGAAGACATCGAAAACCTCAAGGGCATGCACTTCCAGGCCAGCGAATCCGCCGACCAGGCCAAAAATGCCGTGAAGCAGAACTCCGCGCTGCTCCAGAAGCGACTCAGCGAGCGCCAGGCGCTCCTCGGCAAGCTCGACCAGGCGAAGATGCAGGAAACTGTCAACGCTGCCATGTCGACGCTCGGCGAGTCGATCGACGATGACCTTCCAACGTTCGACCAGGTACGCGAAAAGATCGAGGCCCGCTACGCCAAGGCATCGGCGATCGCTGAACTCACCGAAACCAACGTTGAGGCTCGCATGATGGAGATCGAAGAGGCTGCTCGCGGCGTTGAAGCGCACGCTCGTCTCGATCGGATCAAGGCTGACCTTGGTCTTGGCATCGCTGCCCAACCCGAGGCGATCACCGAAGGCGAGTAGCCACTCAACCTGGCAGCGTTACAAGGTCATCCGCATGCACCACAATGTGAGGTGCTCCGGGTGGTAGATCAGCGCTACGGAGGCCGGCGATCGCCTGAAGCTCGCCGGCAGCATGACGCACAAGCCCTTTGGCGAAGGCAACACCATCAGTATCGATGACCTCGACAGGTTCTCCAGGATCGAACGCGCCATCAATGGCACGCACGCCGGCAACCAGCAGCGACTTCCCTCGTTCGAGTGCAGCGCGGGCGCCAGTGTCGACGGTGATTTGCCCGCGGGCGATAACCGCAAAGGCGATCCAGAGCTTGCGAGCTGGCAACCGAGCGTCCCGGGCCCGAACCAGTGTTCCGACCCCGGCGACACCTGCAATGGCATCGGCCAAGACATCGTGACGCGCTGCGTCCGCTATCACGGTAGACACACCGGACCAGGCGGCGATCTTTGCCGCAGTCAGCTTCGATGCCATACCGCCGCTACCGCGCACAGAGCCCGCTCCACCTGCAAGCGCCTCATGCTGATGGTCAATCTCGACGATCTCCTCGATGAGACTTGCGGACGAATCAACCCGAGGATCAGCGGTGAGCACACCTGGGGTATCGGTTAAGAGGACGAGCCGCTCGGCCTCGACAAGATTCGCAACCAAAGCTGCGATGCGGTCATTGTCACCCCAACGGATTTCGTCATCGGCAATGGCGTCATTTTCATTGACGATCGGAACCACACCGAGCTCAAGGAGCCGACCAAGAGTCTGACGTGCATGTAGATACTGGGCACGAATAATGAAGTCCTGCGGAACAAGCAGGACCTGTCCAGCAACAAGGCCATGAAAAGCGAAAGACTCGCGATAGACCCCCATGAGTGTGCTCTGCCCGACCGTGGCCACGGCCTGCAACGTGATCGCATCCGAAGGCCTCCGTTCGCCGCCGAGGCCGAGTTCGGGAAGCCCAGCGGCAATCGCCCCCGACGTAACGACGACAACCCGATGGCCCAGAGCACGCACCGCTGCCACTTCGCGGCAAAGCTTGTCGACAACACTTCGATTAATGACGCCATCCGCATCAGTGATCGATGACGTACCGATCTTCACGACAACAGTGGAACCGCTCACAGATCTTCCTGGTATTCGAAGGTGAAGTTCCCGATGTGCACAGTGTGACCGTGCTTCACGCCAGCTCGCACGAGTGCGCTATTTACCCCAATGGCCTTGAGACGCGTCTGGGAATAGGCCAGAGCCTCATCGTTGGTGAGGTCACTGAGGGCAACAGCACGAAGCGCTGATCGTCCGAGCACGTTCCATGAACCATCGTCAAGGCGTTCGATATCAACCTCGCGGCTCGCGGGGCGGTGGATCGTGATGGCTTCGACGATCTCTGTCGACTCGCGTGCTTCACGCACAAGCGTGACGAGTTCGCCAACGAGTTTTGGAAGTCCTTCGCCCGTCATCGACGACGCCGTCATGCCGGCGAAGGCATGATCGGGCGCCATGTCGACGCGCGATCCAACAACTAGTCGAGGTCGATCGAGTAGGTCAGGCTGATAGGCACCCAATTCGTTGAGCAAAACCTCGAGTTGCTGCTCAGCAGAAGTCTGATCGTACGGTGCAAGATCAAGCAGTACCAGCAGGACACGAGCACGCTCCACGTGACGCAAGAACTGGTGGCCTAGGCCGCGTCCTTCGCTGGCGCCCTCAATCAAACCAGGGATGTCGGCGAGGACCATTTCGAAACCATCGTCGGTTCGGACGACGCCGAGGTTGGGCTCAAGCGTGGTGAAGGGGTAGTCGGCGATCTTCGGCTTTGCAGCGGAGAGACGACTGATCAGGGTGGACTTGCCAACATTCGGGAATCCCACGATCGCCACATCGGCGAGCAGTTTGAGTTCGAGACGCAGCCACCGTTCCTCGCCGTGCTCGCCCTGTTCTGCGAACGAAGGCGCCCGGCGATTATTCGACAAGAACCGGGCGTTACCGCGGCCACCGACGCCCGCCTGGGCCGCGAGCCAACGATCGCCGTGATGAAGCAGATCCGCGACCGGCTCACGCGTCTCGTGGTCGAGTACCACGGTTCCTTCGGGGACAAAGATCTCGAGGTCCTTACCGCGGGCACCATGGCGGTTCTGGCCGCTCCCGTGAGCACCGCTAGGGCCCTTGCGATGCGGGTGATCTCGAAACGAGAGCAGGGATGCGACGTTCCGGTTGGCGACAAGCCAGATCGACCCACCATCACCGCCGTCGCCGCCGTCAGGGCCACCCATGGCAACGTGGGCTTCACGCCGAAATGCAACTGAGCCCGCGCCACCGTCACCGGCTTGAACATTGATATTGCACTCGTCGACGAAGGCGGACACCCCGAAAGGCTACGGCCCCCATCAACCACATTCACGAACTCGTGCAACGTCGTCCCTGTTCTCAGGACGACGTTGCACGAGTTCGACGTTCTATTCGACCAACCGGATGGGGTCGCCGGTGAGTTCGGCGGACCAAGTGGTCGTATCCGACGGCGTGCCGTTGAAGGTCAACTCGGCGGTGACCCAACAACCGAAGGCGCTGGCGTCGTTGCAGGTGTAACCGACCGGCACGTCGATGATGGCAGCGATCGAGTCACCGTTGCTGCCGCCGTTGGCCAGCTGTGAGTTGGCCGCATACGTTGCCGTGCAGTTGGATTCGTTGAGGTCGACGACACTGCCGTTCTCGTCGTAGAAGATGAAGTCACAAGCGGTGAACGTGCCGAGGCCCGAGTCTGCCGGCGGCGAGAACGACACATTGATCGACGAACCGTCGGTCAGGTCGAAGACGTCGAGTTGCAGCTGCTGACCGGCGTATTCGGGTGTGACCCGTGCGACGTAGAAGCACGTTGGGCTACCGGAGCACGTGGTCGGTGCGCCCGGGGGCACATTCACGAACATCGGGAGGCGACCGTCAGCGGAGAGCGACACGCCAGTTCCGTAGGACGGCGACGAGATTGCGCCGAATCCGCCTCGCATGGAATACCGGTTACGTCCTTGCGTGCTGATGCTCGGATCCCACAGCGTCGGGTCGGAGCTATCAGCGTTGGTTCTGATCTGGATCACGTACTCCCCGACCTCAGGACTCGAGATCGAACAGACGTTGACCCACTCACGGAAGTAGTCGCGGAAAACCACCGAGTCAACGGCGGGCGCAGAACCAGTTCCTGCGGCGCCGGACCCGTTCGGCTGGTCGCCGGTGTCGTCCTGGAGGTCGGTGGCGAAGTCGGTCTCGTCAGAGGGCTGGTTGGCGCCCCACCGAGTCCAACAGACAACTGGGTTGTCCTCGAGGTCGAACGGAGTGTTGTCCGGCTCACGAACGATGACCGTCATCTCGTAGTTGCCTACGAGTCCGTTGTCACCCGGACACCACGCAGCGCCGCCCGGGTTGCGGGAGCCGCCCACTTCGTAGCGTTCCTCGTCGTAGTCACCCAGCCCCTTGATGTTGCCGGAGTACCACGCCTCACCACCGACATCGCCGTCGGCGAACAGGAACGATGCATTGCAATGATCCCCGTAGTCATGGTGAACCACGTCGAAGAGTTCGACGTTGAGTGAAGCAGCCTGCACCGCCGAAACGTTGAGGGTGAAGAAGTAGCCATCCTCATCGAACTCGTCATTGGTGCTGCCGGTGCAGAAGATTGCGCCGCCACACACCTCGGTGTGATAGCGATCGCCCGATCGCTTCGACGTTTGCGGGCCGAAGGTTGCGAGCCAGAGATTCGGACTCTCGCCTTCGATCGGATCGTTGCCCAGGAAGTGCTCCGGCGAGCCCATCGGCACTGACTTCACATACTCCGACGTGGCGGATCTCGCGATCTGGACTTCGTCGAGGAACAAGCTGGCGAAGTACATCTCGACTTCTGTGTCGGTGATCACGACCTGAAGCTGGTTGATACCAGTGTCGATGACCTCGACCGCGATGCCGTCGACGCCGTGGATGTAGCCGTTGCGCTCAGCTGCGTTGCGAGCCGCATCTTCGGCAGTATCGAAGTCCGGCTGCCAGACAACGCCGGCAAGAGATGCCGCATCGGCCGCCCGCTGGATCGACGATGCCTGCGAATACCACGAGCCGACGTCGACGACGAAACCGGCGAAGCCCATCAGCGGGACGAGGAGCAGCGATGTGAGGATGACGGCGTAGCCACCCTCAGACTTGGAGCGCACCCGCGCAAGCATCGAACGGAGCTGACGAAGAGGGTTCATGAGGTCGGCTCTACGGTCATCACGGTGTAGTCCGTAATCGTCACTCCATCGCCGGGGAAGATCCCGGTCGTGTATTCGCGATTGATCCGCACCCACACGCCCACGTCGGTCACCCCCGTGGCTTGGTCAGTCTCTCGATCTTGCTGCGGACAGAAATTCACACTTATGCCGCCAAAACAGTTTCCGTTGTCAGGAAACTCCGTACATGAGACGGAGCAATCCAGAGCCGCGACGGTGATCAGATCAGCGGCCGAGTAGAAGTTGCACTCGTTGTTGGAGCTCTGCGGGTCGCCGCTGACGTCGAAACACGACGAATGCGGAGTGCCGTCCGCGGCGTCGGCGTGGTAGATCAGCACACCCTCGATCGTGATCCCATCGATGCTGGCCAGAGCCGCATCAAGGGACAGGAGGGCTTCGTAGTCGGACAGGTAGGAGTCGCCGAGGTTCGAGGCCACACGGGCGCCCGCTCGGGTGGCGCTGGTCACCGTGAGGTCATCACGCCAGAGCAGGCCGTACTCCATGATTCCGGCAACGAGCAGTGCCAACAGTGGCGCCACGATGGCCATCTCGACGATGGCGAGGCCGCGGTCATTGCCGCGAAGGTATTCGAATCGACGTTCGAGACGCCGGCGGAGTGTGATCATGATGCGTCCTGTGGTTCGACCTTGAGCACGATGTGGTCGTCGAATTCGACGGAGTCTCCGAAGAAACCGGTGATGTAGTCGTGGGTGATCTGGACGTACACCCCGACAAAATCCAAGCCACTCCCAGCGATGACCTCGCGGTCGATCGGACACCAGAATCGATCGGGCGAGTTGAACAGGTCGCCGGAGGCGATCTCCTGGCACCCGAATCGGTACTCGGAAACACTGAGATCAGCAGCGTCGTACACATTGCAGATACCGGTCACCGGAGTGCCGTTCTTGCAGCTGGTGGGCACGGTGTCGGTCGGCCCGGCTGCCTTCCAGATGACGATTCGTTCGATCACGCCGTCCGGCAGCGCGACCGAAGCACGCTGGATGGAGCGAAGCATGCGGTAGTCGGCATCAGCCGCGTCCGCAGCGACGCTGGCCTCACGAGCACCATCACGAGCGGAGTTGGCGACGGCTAGGTAGTCACGGAAGGCGAAGCCAAATTCGAAGATACCGAAGACGAACAGCATCAGCAGGGGCGTGATGATTGCCGACTCGACAATTACTGCTCCGCTGTCGCCTCGCATGCGACAATGACGTTCCACTATCATAAGGCCTCTGATCCCACCAAAAGATCGATCTGTTTCTCTGTCGGCATCTCACGCGCCGTAGTTGAGCCAGGAGTCCCATGATCCTCACGACGAGATGCCGAAGCCAGCGGGTCGGAGCCCCACAGCGAGACTGGGTCATACACGTCACGGGAGCGGAGATCTAGGCTCACTGCGATGCGGGCCACCGAAGACCTCACTGAACGCGAGATCGAGTGGGGCACCACAATGCGTGGCCACGACGTCGACGGTATTGAACACGCTCATGTCGATACTCATGTCGAGGTGGCCAGCGGTGCACCCCTGGACCGGGCCGTTCGTGAACAGATCGAAGACGAGACGATGCGCCTTGGGGCTACTCGAAGCCACGGAGCAGGGGCGCGCCTGATCGAGGAGGCTCCAGATCGCACTCGCACCTGTTTCGAACGCGACCGTGACCGCATCCTGCACGCCACCGCATTTCGTCGTCTCGCGGGGAAAACCCAGGTTTTCGTCTTCCCTGACGATCATCAACGAACACGACTCACTCACGCCCTTGAAGTAGCCCAGGTGGCCCGCTCTGTGAGTAGAGCCCTCGGCCTCAATGTGCCGCTCACCGAAGCGATCGCCCTCGGCCATGACTGCGGCCACGGGCCGGGCGGTCACTCGTCCGAAGATGCGTTGTCGCCGTATCTTGACGGCGGATTTGATCACGCTGTCTGGGGTGCCGATGTCACACTCAAGCCGCTGAACCTCTGTGTAGAAACCCTCGATGGAATCCGCAACCATTCATGGTCACGTCCTGCTCCTGCTACTCCCGAAGCGGAGGTCGTGAGCTGGGCCGACCGGATCGCGTACGTCTGCCACGATTTCGAGGATGCCGCCACCTCCGGCGTGGTCCGTGGTGATCAACTCCCCGAAGAAGTGTTGGAATTCTGCGGTTCTAGTCGCAGGGCACAACTTGCAGGGTTCATCGGCTCCATGCTCGATGCCACCGATCGCAGCGGCCGCATCGGTATGACTTCTGATGGCGCTGCCTCCTTGGCAGCATTCCGGTCGTTCAACTACCAGCAGATCTATCTGCGACCAGAATCACGTGAACAGGCCCGCCGGGTCGTATCCGTGCTCCAAGCCTTGGTCGAACACCTCACAGCCGATCCATCAAGGCTGCCACCGCGCCTGGTCACTGACAACAGCGATGCCGGTGTCCGCCACGCCGCAGTGGCATGGGTCGCAGGTATGACCGATCGTTACGCCATGCACGCCGCCCAAGAGTGGCTCGGCTTCACCACCGACGCTCTCCCCCGCGGCATCGACGTCGCCTGAATTTGGGTAAAACGACGAACACCCCGCCGAGGCAGGGTGCTCGATCAAAGCTTGGTGTCGATCGACTGATCGACGACGTCTCCTAGTTGGGGAGAACGTCGACCAACTTACGGCCGTTGCGGGAACCGAACTTCACGGTGCCGTCGGAGGTGGCGAACAAGGTATCGTCGCCGCCCTTCATGACATTCTCACCGGGGTGAATTCTGGTGCCTCGCTGGCGGATGATGATACCGCCGGCGCTGATCACAGCACCGTCGTATACCTTCACGCCAAGGCGCTGAGAGTTGGAATCGCGGCCATTACGAGTTGAGCCGCCGCCTTTGGTCTTTGACATTGAGGATCAGCCCTTCTTGATGTTGGTGATCTCGATGCGGGCCAAGGTCTGACGATGGCCCCACCGCTTGCGATTATTGGACTTGTTCTTGTAGACGAACCCGTTGATCTTTGGGCCTTTCGTCTCCTCGACTACCCGAGCGGTGACGCTAGCTTTTGCAAGCTGATCAGGGGTAGCGAGCACGGTGTCACCGTCGACAACGAGCACCGTGCGGAGAGAGATCTCGCTGCCGGGTTCACCGACGCGCTCAACCTCGAGGGTCTGGCCCTCTTCCACGCGGTACTGCTTGCCGCCGGTCTTCACTACTGCGTACATAAGCGACCCATGCTATCGGTCGACCACTGGTTTGCGGCCGAGAAACTCTCGCGGAGACCGTGTCGATGACGTATTTCCCAGTCTGACTCAGTCAAGGAGGTCATCAGAGATGCGATGGCCTCGGCCTTCACAGGTGGGGCATGGTTCAGAGACAGACTCGAGGAGACCCGCTCCGATCCGTTTGCGAGTCATCTCAACCAGACCAAGTTCAGAGATATCGAACACATGGGTTCGCGTCTTGTCTCGGGCCAAGGATGATCGGAACGTCCTGATGACATCATCCCGGTTCCTCGAAATCTCCATATCGACAAAGTCGATCACGATAATGCCGCCGATGTCGCGCAGCCGAAGCTGATGCGCCACTTCTTCGGCAGCTTCGAGGTTGTTGCGATACACGGTCTCTTCGAGCGACGATTTACCCACGTTCTTGCCGGTGTTTACGTCGATAACCGTAAGCGCCTCAGTGTGCTCGATGATGAGCGAACCGCCCGAAGGCAGCCAGACCTTGCGGTCAAGCGCCTTGCGAAGCTGTTCATCGATGTGCTGACGCTCGAACAACGGGAGACCTTCGGCCTCTTCGTCGAAGAACTCAACCCGCTCGGCCAGCGCCGGAGTTATCGACTCGACATAGGAGCGGATCTCGTCGTAGAGCTCACGATCATCAATAATCACGCCGCGGAAGTCCTTGGTGAACTCCTCACGGATGATTCGGACGGCTGCTTCGGGCTCACGATAGAGCAGAGCCGGGGCCTTGGTCATTTTAGCGAGCTTCTCGATCTCACCCCACTGGGCCAACAGGCGTGCGACATCTCGTTCGATCTCTTCGGCCGTCACGTTCTCGGCAGCGGTACGCACAATCACGCCATGGTGCTTGGGCTTTGCTTTGTCGAGAATGTTGCGAAGACGCTTGCGTTCGCCGTCCGGCAGACGCTTGGAGATTCCGTAGGTGCTGCTGTTGGGCACGAGGACTACGAACCGGCCAGGCAAGGACACTTCTTGGGTGAGTCGCGCTCCCTTATGAGCGATCGGATTCTTCGTGACCTGACAGAGGATTGACTGCTTGGCCTTCAGAATGTCTTCAATGCGAAGCTGCTCGTGTCGCTTGCCCTCGATGTCGTCGGCGTCATAGTGGACGTCGCCGCGGTACAGCACGGCGTTTTTCGGCGTGGCAATGTCGACGAACGCCGCCTCCATGCCTGGCAAGACGTTTTGAACACGCCCGAGATAGATGTTGCCGTGGATCTGGCTCACGTCGTCTGCGGGTCGAGAGACCTGGTGTTCGACGAGCTTTCGCCCCTCAAGCGAGGCGATCTGGGTGGCGTGCTCACCGACGTGCACGCACATCAAATAGCGGCCGACGGCCTTGCCCTTGCGGGTACGACCCCGTCGACGCTTCATCGTCTTCTCATCGAGTTCGACAGCATCATCGTTTGTGATCGCCTCAACAGGTGTCGGTGCGTTGCGGCCGCCTCCCTGATTGCGATTCTGGCCTTGCTTACGGTTACCGCCGCCCTGGCCCTGACCGCGCTGACCTTGACCACCCTGGCCTTGACCGCCCCGGTTCTGGTTATTGCCGCCCTGGCCCTGGTTATTGCCGCCCTGGCCCTGACCACCGCGACCGCGTCCGCGGCCGCCGCGACGCCGACGCCGCTTCTTGGTGCCACCACCGCCTTCGCCTTGGTCCTGCTGGCCGCCTTGCCGTTTGCCCTGAGCCTGGCCCTCCTCAACAGAAGGTCGGCTATCACCGATCTTGGGGGCAGGGCGAGAGTCACCGATCCTGGGAACGCCGTCGGCCTCACCCTGGTTCTGTGGTCTTGGTTGTGAATTCTCGGTCGAGGGCTGCTCAGAACCGCCCGGGTGGTCCGAGGGAGTTGATGGGGCCTGTTCGTCGGCCATGTTTGTCGTCTTTCCGATTGGGCAACCTGTGATGAGCGATCATGTCGCTCCCACGGCTGCGGACGCGGCCGCGCTGACCGTCATTGGGTCGGTGCGCTGGCCATCGTCGGTGGTAATCCATTGGTGAAGTCGGTGGACCCGAAGTTCTGTGAGTGGAGGGTCGAGCGCCGCCAGGAGTTCGGACACCCGTACCGCACGCGGCTGGGTACCAAGCTCGGCGATCAACGTCGACCCCGATTCGTTGGGTCTACCGTCTACTTTCGGCGATTGCACGTCGAGACTAAAGACAAGAGGTCGAAGATCGTCTGTGATCTGCTTCCCCTTTCGTTCTCGGGTCACAACGATCTCGTCGGCAGCGAGTACACCGGCAACGGCATTCTCGATCAGTGAGAGATCGTCTTCGGCGACATCAATACGCCAGGTACAACTTGTGACTGCTTGCTGCAATGACGGCATCCGCTTGTCGGCAACGACAGCTGCGGTTGCGGTCAGCCCCACGGGCAATTGGGCGCTCAGAAGGTCGGGGAGCGTGTCGAGATCAAGATCCTGGACCCGCTCAGGGTCGAGGTCGAGGTCGATGTACTCCACATCCGACTCATGGCCAGTGGAGAGGGCCAGGCCGAACGAAAGCTTTGGGCGAGGGTTGAAGCCCTCGCTGTAAGCCACCGGGAGTTCGGCCCGTCGCAGCGCTCGTTCCCAGATCCGGGCCACATCGCGATGCGAAGTAAACCGAACCTTGCCGAGCTTGCTGAACTGAATCCGAATTCTCATGTGGTCACAGCTCCGACCGGAGGCCGATTTTGCAACACAACCGGAACCGCACCCCCAGAGGCAGGGTTGACACCCGTTCCCTGGCTTCCGCCCGCAGGCGGTGTGGCCGAAGCCACCCGATGCTCAATTCCGTATCCGGTGCACGCGCCACAGTCATAACACGGCGTCCACCGGCAATCCTCGAGACCAACTTCCTCGAGGGCATCACGCCAGTCCTGCCACAAGAAATCCTTGTGTAGACCAGCGGAGAGGTGCTCCCACGGGAGAACCTCGTCTTCGGTGCGGTGCCGGTGCACATACCAGTCGACGTCGCAGTCGTTGGCCGCCATCGCTTCAAGCCACAGTTCGTAGTTGAAGTGTTCAGACCATTCCTGGAATGTGCCGCCATGGCGCCACACGTATTCGATCACCGGACCAAGGCGACGGTCGCCACGGCTGGCGATGCCTTCCACCAGAGTTGCTTTGGGGTCGTGCCATTTCAGTTGCACGCCCTTTGCCCGGCGAAGATCATCTCGGAGCAGGCCGACCTTCCGACCCAACTCAGGCACCGTGTTCTGACCGAACCATTGGAACGGTGTAAATGGCTTGGGCACAAACCCACCAACGGACACAGTGACTGAGGGAGATTTCTGGTGTTTGCGGCCGAGTTCGACACAGTTTCGGGCGAGCTCGGCGATACCTAGCGTGTCGACATCGGTCTCGGTGGGGAGACCGGTGAGGAAATAGAGCTTCATCCGGCGCCAGCCCTGGCTGTAAGCACTTTCGACAGCACCGTAAAGATCGTCTTCACTGATGAGCTTGTTGATGACCTGGCGCATACGCCAGCTACCGGCTTCGGGAGCGAACGTAAGACCGGTGCGACGCGCTCGTTGAAGTTCGGCTGCAATGCCGACGGTGAACGCGTCGACCCGCAGACTGGGCAACGCAACAGACACCCTGTCCTCGCCCGCATCGGTGATCGTGCCAGAAATGACGTCTTGAATGCCGGAGAAATCGGCTGTCGAGAGACTGGTGAGTGCCACCTCGTCATAGCCGGTCCGCTTCAGTCCATTGGAGATCATCGATCGGACCTGCTCGGCCGGACGCTCACGGACCGGACGGGTGATCATGCCGGCCTGACAAAAACGGCAGCCACGAGTGCAGCCTCGGAAGACCTCGACCGACAAGCGATCGTGCACGACCTCGGTGAGCGGCACGAGTTGGTTCTTGGGGTACGGCCACTCGGCAAGATCAGCGACGGTTCGCTTCTCAACAGTGGAAGGCACATCGCTGTAGCGAGGGTTAACTTCACGAATGTGGGCGCCCTCGTACTCAACCTCATACATCGACGGTACGTAGCAACCCGCAATCTTGGAAAGCTCGCGCAAGACGCCCTCACGTGTGCCGGAGTTCTTCCCAGCTCGCTTCCATTCCCGCAGGACTTCGGTGATGTCGCCAACGGCTTCCTCACCATCACCAAGGACCACAAAGTCGACAAAGTCGGCGATCGGTTCCGGGTTGTACGTGCAATGGCCGCCAACGCCGATCAGCGGGTCAGCATCAGCCCTGTCTGCTGATCGAACAGACACTCCGGCAAGATCAACACAGTTGATCATGTTCGTGAAGGTGAGTTCAGCGCTGAGGTTGAAGGCGATGACATCGAACTCGCCGCCGGCACGGTGGGTGTCGACAGAGAACAGCGGGATTCGCTCTCGACGAAGCAGCGCTTCGAGGTCGGTCCACGGCGCATACGAGCGCTCGGCGGTGGCGTCAGGACGCTCGTTGAGGATCTCGTAGAGGATCTGGAGGCCCTGGTTGGGCAACCCAACTTCGTAGGTATCGGGGTAGGTCAAGAGCCAGGAGACAATGCCGGGCCCGTGTTCTGGAGTCTGGGCTCCATCTTCACAGCCGATGTAGCGGGCAGGCTTCTGTACCTGAGGCAGCAACGGCTCAAGCCGGTTCCAAAGCGATGCTGATGCCATCCGGGCAGGCTACCGGCCCTCGGACTTGGAAGTGAGGAGGCTCTCAGGCACGAAGGGGGTAATCGAAGCGGCGGCGGTGCACACCGAGCACTAACCCGAGCGCAACCATCGATGTCAGCATCGACGAGCCGCCATAACTCACCAGAGGCATGGGAATTCCGGTCACTGGCATGATTCCCATGGTCATCCCGGCGCTCTGAAACACTTGGAACACGAACATCGACATCACCCCGACCGCAACCAGACGGTCGAACTGATCCGTTGCTCTCACCGCAATTCGCCAAACCCGAAAGCCAAGAACACCAAAGAGCAACAAAAGGATCCCGGCTCCGCGGAATCCCAGCTCCTCGCCTGCCACCGAAAAGATAAAGTCCGTCTGCTGCTCAGGGACCAGATTTGAGCCTGTCTGAGGCCCCTCGAAGAGACCCTCGCCGAAAATGCCCCCGTTGCCGATGGCGATCTGCGATTGTTCGGCGTTGTAGGCAACGCGAGCCGCGTCAGGACCGAGTTCTGCGATCGCGTCGTCATCCAGAACGAACACCGTGAGCCGAACCTTTTGATAGTCCTTCAGCACATCTGACTGGAAGATCATCGTGACCGCAGTGAGCGCCACCAGCACAAGCAGCACGATGTATCGCACGCGCACCGTGCTCAACATGATCATCACTGCGGTTACCGCGATGTACACAAGGATCGTGCCAAGGTCGGGCTGTTGAAGGATGAGAAAGATCACCCCGCCGGAAAGTGCTAGACCCCCGGCCAGACGCCGGAACGACACTTCCTCAGTCGAGAAGACCGCCGCCAGCACCAAAATCAACACGATCTTGCCTGGCTCAGAGGGCTGGAACGTGAACCCGCCAAGTCGGTACCAGGCTCGAGCGCCGTTGATGTTGGCACCGAATTGCAGAATACCGAGCAGGATGACCATCAATCCGACGTAGGCGAGTGGTAGCAGTGACCGCATGCGTCGAACATCAATAACCGCCGCCACGACTGCGAGACCCAGACCGAGGAGCGCAAAGCTGATTTGCCTCTCCAAAAACACCGTGTTTGCCGGTTCCGTGAGCGTCGCCGGCCCTCGGGTCGCTGAATAAATCAGGATCGAACCAAACGCTGCGATCGCCAGCGTCGACAAGATCAGGATGGGATCGAGGATCAACCACCACGGGTCGCTCTCATCTCGATAACGGCCCCGAAGTAGCCCACCGGCCTCGGTCGTGTCAAATGTCGACGAAGTCACGGAAGCGCCGCCTCAGCATCTGGATCTGTCGTGGCCTGGAGTTCTTCTTCCTCTTCGAGTCGCGCCGCCACGAGTGCCGCGATCAGTGCTTCCGTTTGTTCTACCGAGCGAGCTGGATCGACGGTGTCCGTGGCGATCCGCTCAAGAATACGCGCCGCCACTGGCGCCGCTGCTGAACTACCGAAGCCGGCCTCCTCGAGCACCACCGCGATAGCGACCGACGGCTCTCCAGCAATGTCAATCTTGTAGCCCGGATTATCGGTCGGGCCATACGCCGCGAAGATTGACGTATCGGCCTTGCCTTGCACCTCAGCTGTGCCTGTCTTTCCCGCTACGGGCCAAGAACCAAGCGGGAAGTCAACATTGCTAAACGCTCGCCATGCCGTGCCCACCGAGCTGCCGTCCCGGCGGGGAACACCGAGGAGACCCTGCTCAATCGGCAGTCGGAACTCCGGGGGAATATTCAGATCGCGCAGAAGCCGAGGCCCCATCTCACGAACGACGTCGCTCTCATCGCCGCTTCTCGTCAGCTTGAGACCAATATTGGGTTGATAAACCAGCCCGCCATTGGCAAACGTGGCATAGGTGTTGGCCAGTTGGAGCGGCGTGACCAAGAGTTCGCCCTGCCCAATCGAAAGAATGATCGTCGATCCGCCGAACCATTGATCAGTTCCGAAGACACCAAGATCAAACTGCGATCGATAGTAATCGCGATCCGGCACCGCTCCGCTGCGCTCGTACGGAAGTTGAATACCGGAGTCGGTACCCAGACCCATGAGGGTCGCCCACTTTTGGATGCCCTCATCTTCGCTGACACCATCATCGGTGAGGTCTTCTTTCGGGCGCCGCCAGAACCCTTCGCCGCCGATCTCATAGAAGTAGGCATCGCTCGACACCGTCAGCGCCGCAGTTAGATCCACCCGACGTGAACCGTTGAATGGACTTCTATAGATGCAGGTATCGGAGTCTTCGAAACAGCCAGAGTAGGTGTAGTCGCCGCGATCCACGTAGGCGTCGTAGACGCCGCGAATGGCATCGGGACCCTCCCCTAGTACGCCTTCTTCAAGTGCTGCGTAGGCTGTCACCAGCTTGAACGTCGATCCAGGAGCATATTGACCTTGGATAGCTCGATTCAGAATCGGCGAGAAGTTGTCCTCCGAGGTCAGTTCGTTGAACTGTGTGAACGAGATTCCATTAACGAAGTCGGCGGGCTCATAGGTCGGGTACGACGCCATTGCGAGCACGTCGCCGGTCTGCGGATCCGTCACCACTACAGATCCAGCCGACGCAACAAACGGAGGATCAGCCGGATCACGAACCTCCTGCAGTCGGGCCGACGCTAGGCCATCGCTCAACTCTTGCTCGGCAAGTGCTTGGAGATCGATATCAATCGTCAGCCAAACATCGTTCCCCGAAGTCGGCTCACGCCGTCGATCATCATCCTCGCCGATCACATTGCTGGACCGGTCAACTCTCAGGTAACGGATGCCGGGAACACCGCGTAGCTCACTCTCAAAAACGCGTTCGACACCGGTCTTTCCGATTTCGTCGTTCAGTTGGTACGGCTTGTCGCTCTCCTCATCGGGGTCGGTCACCGACTCCCACTCGGCTCGTGTGATCGAGCCGACATAGCCGAGAATGTGTGCCGCCAACGAGCCGTACGGGTAGCTCCGGACAGTGCGTTGGACCACCTCTACGCCGGGGAATTCGTCCTCGCGTTCCCCGATGAAGACGAGCAGATCCGGATCAACGTCGATTGCGACCGGGATGCGTTCGAACGGCCCGTACGAGCGGTCGGCGATCTCATTTGCAATCGCGTCGGCCTTCGTAAGACGGCCAGACCGGCTCACGGCGATAGCTAGCCGTACGAAGAGTTCTTCCTTCGTTACCGCATCAAGCCCCCCGAGTTCAGCACGATCGATGGTCACGACTTGGACCACTTTGTTGTCGACCAGGACCATGCCCTTGCGGTCAAGAATTCGACCCCGGGGAGCTTCCTCATACACCGGTTCAAGAACGTTCGTCTGCGCTTGAAACTCGAAGCGGTCATGCTCAACTGACTGAAGGAACCACAGCCGAGCGCCAAGAGCACTGAGCAAGCTCAAAGCCAAGAACGCGAAGATGCGCATCCGTAGCCATTGCGGATCTTCGTGCATCACCGCCGCCCTTCAACAAGCGCCCAACGCACGACCGGGGCAAGGAGAGGTGTCAGGGCTGCGTTGATCAGACCCACGATCGCAGCTACTCGAAGCATCTCCACGTCGATCAGCCCGCGCTGGCCGACAACCTCACCGATCAGGGCGTACCCGACCACTGACGCCACACTGCCGAGCCCCACGATCACCGTGAGCTGAGCCACAGAGTCGTGGAAAAGTCCCTCTTCGAGCGAGGCGACCGAGAACGCCACAATCGCGAACGTGACCGCAGCAACGCCGAGCGGCGTCGGCAAATAGATGTCCCACAACAACCCGGCAGCAAACGCCAGGATCGGGCCTCGCTCGATGCCCGCGTAGAACGCGAGCAGCACGCCGAGCATTGCCAACAACTCGGGAGCGACGCCAGCGATGCGGACCTCAACGAAAAGCGTGAGTTGGATGACCACGGCGGCGACGCTGACAATGGCGAGTTTGAGCGGGATCATCCGCCATCGCCATCCTCGGTCGGTTCGCCGTCGGTGAAGATGTCGTCGGGATCGATACCCGGCGGCACGATCGTGTTGGGAACAACTGTCTCAGGAAGTGGGACCTGATCGACCCCGGACGACAAAATCACTGACACAAAGCCAAGGTCGTCGACGCTGTTCGCGAGTTCGACCCGCACCTCGAGCGACAGGCCTCCGTCGGGAGAGGTCGCACTCGCGACCCATCCAATCGGTATCTCAGCGGGGTAGCGACTGAAGCTCGATGTCACCACACCGGACCCAACAGGCGGGAGCTTCCCGAGATCACCGTCCGCGGGCCAATCCAAGCCTTGATTAATTTCAAATGCATCGCCTACGGCGTTACCGAGACCGACCTCATCGGTGGCAACAAGCCGCACACCCACGATGAGGGTCGAATCACTAATCAGCTGAACGGTGGAGGTCGTGGCGTCGACTCGGTCAACCCGACCAACCAGACCTGCTCCAGTTACGACAGCCATGCCGGACTCGAGTCCGTCGCTGTGTCCGAGGTCGATGGTGATTACCTCAGAGTCAAAATTACCCACTGCGCCGCGGACAACGATCGCGACCTTCGTCTCCAGGTTCTGAACGTAGGGAAGATCTGAGGCGAGCAGCAGTCGTTCAAGTGCTCGCCGGTCGGATTGATTCCGGATTTCGTCGGCCTCCAGCTCTTTTACCCGAGCGTCAAGTTCCTGGTTCTCCGACTCCAAGCCGTCAAAGTTGAAGATGCCGTTCCACGCGTTGGAGAACGGCGACGCAACAACACCAGCGACCTCAGTCACCGGGTGTAGGACGTCGCGAACAAATCCTTGTGCGGAGTCCAGTGGGCCAAAGCCGTTGAGATCGAGGGTCAGCAGGCTGACCGCCGTCAGCACCAGCAGAATCAGCCGGTGGCGGGATCTTCCGATGCGCTGCGCGAGCGCCATGGTGCGAGGGTTAGAGCTCGCCGGAGCTCAGGACCACGCCGCGTAACGCTTCAAACTCTTCGAGTACTTGACCCGAGCCAATGGCCACCGCATAGAGCGGGTCAGGGGCGAGATTGATCGGCATGCCGGTCTCGTCGTTCAGCCGTTCGCAGATGCCCCTGAGAAGCGCCCCGCCGCCAGCGAGGGTGATGCCGCAATCCATAATGTCGGCTGCCAACTCCGGCGGCGTTTTATCAAGCGTGGACTTCACAGCATCACAGATTGCCGATATTTGCTCTTGCATCGCTTCGCGAATGTCGCGGGTGCTGACTTCTACGGTCCGGGGAAGACCGGTGACGAGGTCGCGGCCGCGGATCTCAGCACGCATCTCGCGTGCTAGCGGCCATACCGAGCCCATCTGCATCTTGATTTCCTCAGCGGTTCGTTCACCAATCCCCAAAGAGAATTCCTTCTTGATGTACTGGATGATCGAGTTATCCAGCTCATCGCCACCGACGCGAGCCGACTGGCTGGCGACGACGCCACCGAGAGAGATGACAGCAACCTCAGTGGTGCCACCACCAATGTCGACGATCATGTTGCCGGTTGGTTCCTGGACAGGAAGACCAGCACCGATTGCGGCAGCCATCGGCTCTTCGATGATGTAGGCAGGCTTGCGGGCGCCCGCAAACTCAGCCGCTTCCTGGACAGCTCGCTGCTCAACGCCAGTAATGCCTGACGGCACAGCGACAACCATGCGGGGTTTGGCCCATTTGCGCTGATGCACCTTCTGGATGAAGTAGCGGAGCATCATTTCACAGATCTCGAAGTCGGCGATCACGCCGTCCTTGAGCGGACGAATGGCCTCTATGGTGGACGGCGTACGCCCGATCATTTTCTTGGCTTCAACACCCACTGCCAGCGGTTTGCCGTCACGAGTGTTGATCACAACCACGGACGGCTCGTCGAGCACGATGCCTTCGCCACGGACATAGACCAGTGTGTTGGCAGTACCAAGGTCGACAGCCATGTCGCGTCCGGCAACCGCACCGAAGCGAGAGAGGAATGAGTCTGCAGCCATAAGAGCGCCTCAGCGGGGTCAGATCGGGTGTGGTGAAAGGCAGACGCACGCCTGACTTTCTCCGCTTCTCTACAAAGTGTAGGCCCAGATGGTCACCTAATTGCAACACTTCAGACGACACGCGTTTAGTTCGCTACGTTGAGTGAACTTCGCTTGATCGTCTCATCGTTGCCCGAAACAGGGTTCAGAGGGCAGGGAAGAAGATCCCGATCTCGCGAGTAGCAGACTCAGCGGAATCGGAACCGTGGATCAGATTCTCGGTGAACTTGGTACCAAGATCACCGCGGATGGTGCCTGGAGCCGACTTCATCGGGTTAGTGGCACCCATCATCTCACGAACAGTTTCCCAGGTGCCTTCCGGACCTTCAAGTACCGCCACCAGCGCTGGGCCGCGGCTCATGAAGTCGACGAGGCCGTCATAGAACGGCTTGCCGACGTGCTCCTCGTAGTGGCGAGCCAGCGTGTCGGCATCAAGGCTGCGAAGCTCTGCGGCGACGACCCTGAAACCCTTGGTTTCGAAACGACTGAGAATCTGACCAACGAGGCCTCGTTCAACCGAGTCAGGCTTGCAGATGATGAAGGTGCGATCCATGGCGGCGAGGCTACCGACGCTGCCATCGATCCCCGCTTACCATGGCCAACTCCAGCCCTGCGACCCAGGTGCTCGTCGGTGGAGCCTCTGCACATATGAGCCGCCGCTGGGTTGCTCGACAGAGGCCGAATTGCCAAGTGTGTGGCGGGATGATCCCGTTCGATCAGAACTCGTCAGCAATTGAGCGGATCTTGCCGACGATGGTATTCGACCCCGCAACGACAATCAGATCGTGATCATCGGCCTGGCCAAGCGCATGATCGATAGCGGCTTCGACATCATGCACCGCGTCAGCGTTCGCGCCGGCCTTGATCGCCGCTTCTCGAACGACATCTGCATGTAGGCCGCGAGCTGTCGGCGCAGTGCAGGCCACTACCAGGTGGTAATCGGCAACTTTCAACGCATGACAAACCGCCACGGGATCCCGGCCATCCTGCATTCCCAGCACGAGGAATCGGCGACGGCCCTCTCCAAAGTCGGTTGCCATGGTCTCCGCGAGGGCCTCAGCCCCCGGCACATTGTGGGCCGTGTCGAGCACAACTAGCGGTGACCGGTGGACGATCTCGAGCCGGCCTGGCATCTCAACCTTGTCAAACGCTTCGGTGATGACATCGTCGGGCAGCGGAGCGCCGAAGAACTCTTCGGCGACAGCCAA
The DNA here is from genome assembly GCA_018699415.1 of Acidimicrobiaceae bacterium. Classification (GTDB taxonomy): domain Bacteria; phylum Actinomycetota; class Acidimicrobiia; order Acidimicrobiales; family Aldehydirespiratoraceae; genus JAACCU01. The sequence continues at coordinate 4,169 of JABIQM010000082.1, read as the reverse complement.
GGCCAAGCTCGCGTTCTCTGCCTGATGAGCCCCATGGAGGGTCAAGAGCACGTCATCAGCCCCGCCCCGCGGTGTTCGCAACGAGATGAGTCGCCCGCCAACGGCGAGGCGATCCTCGACAACTTCGAAATCTTCGCCTCGCAGGACCGTACGTGCCGGGCCTTCGTTGACGAAGATCGGCACAATTGCTTGGTCGGCCGCACCAAGGACCAGTACGGAGTCAGCGGTGATGATGCCAGCCTTCTCTTTCGCCCCCGTCGCCCGCCAGTCGCTCTCACCAGACGTGTGGTCGAAGCCAACGTTCGTGACCACCGCGATGCGGGCATCAACAACATTGGTGGCGTCGTAACGGCCAAGCATGCCGACTTCTACGATGGCAACATCGACGGCTTCATTGGCAAAGTGCAGCAAGGCTGCACCAGTGACTGTTTCGAACCATGTGAGACCCATCTGGTTCGCTTCAGCCGTGCGGGCGATATCGCCGATCACCATGCCAAAGTCGTCGTCGGGGATCGACTCGGCACCAACACGGATCCGTTCGGTCACCGACTCGAGGTGTGGACTCGTATAGGCACCGACCCGCAGACCCATGACGGTCAGCAGCGTCTCCACCATTCGTACGGTGCTGCCCTTGCCGTTGGTGCCGGTGACGTGAATGACTGGGTACGCGCCCTCCGGGTTCCCAATCGCAGCCATCAATGCTGCGGTGGGTGCGAACGACAGGCCTTCGATGGCCCCGGCACGGGGCACGACCTCATGATTGATCAGCGCATCGAGATGGTCGAGCGCCTCGTTGAATTCCACGAGGGTTAGCTCGCTCGACGGCCTTCGGAGGTGGTGACCAGCGTCGGCTGTTCGTCCCCGATCACAGACTCGCGGGTAACCACGACTTTGACGATGTCGTCGCGCCCAGGAACGTCATACATCGTCTCCAGCAGCGTTTCTTCAAGGATTGCTCGCAGACCACGGGCCCCCGTGTTCCGCTTGATCGCCTCCTCGGCGATCGAGTCCAGCGCGTCGGGAGTGAAGTCGAGTTCAACATTCTCGAACTCGAATATTTTGGCGTACTGCCGAGCAAGCGCATTACGGGGCTCGGTGAGAATCTCGACCAGAGCATCACGTTCGAGGTTGCGGACCGCACCCACAACGGGGAGACGACCGATGAACTCAGGAATCAGGCCGAACTTGGTGAGATCGACAGGCATGACACTCTCGAAGAGATCGCCGAGGTTCTTATCCTCAGGAAGTCGCACATCAGCACCAAAGCCAACCCCACGAGTGCCGATCCGGCTCTCGACGATCTTCTCGATACCGGCAAACGCTCCACCACAAATAAACAAGATGTTGGTGGTGTCGATCTGGAGAAACTCTTGATGTGGATGCTTGCGTCCACCTTGCGGCGGAACCGCTGCCGTGGTGCCCTCAAGAATCTTCAACAGTGCCTGCTGCACACCCTCACCGGACACGTCACGAGTGATCGATGGGTTCTCACTTTTGCGGGCGACCTTGTCGATCTCATCGATGTAGATGATGCCGGTCTCGGCCTTCTTGACGTCGTAATCCGCAGCTTGAATCAACTTGAGAAGGATGTTCTCCACGTCCTCGCCGACATAGCCTGCTTCGGTGAGCGCAGTGGCGTCAGCGATAGCGAACGGCACGTTGAGCATCCGAGCCAACGTCTGCGCCATGAGTGTCTTACCGCAACCGGTAGGACCAATCAGCAAGATGTTGGACTTCGCCAACTCCACGTCGCTGTCGAGGGTGTTCCCCAACTCGACGCGCTTGTAGTGGTTGTAGACGGCGACGGAAAGGATCCGCTTCGCAGTGTCTTGGCCGACGATGTAGTCGTTCAGGAACTCGTAGATCTCGCGTGGTGAGGGCAGCTCGCCCAGGCTGACGTCCGTGGTCTCGGCCAGCTCTTCTTCGATGATCTCGTTGCAAAGATCGATGCACTCGTCACAAATGTAGACACCTGGACCAGCGATGAGCTTCTTGACCTGCTTCTGCGACTTTCCGCAAAAGGAGCACTTCAGAAGCTCTCCACCTTCCCCGAATTTTGCCACGCAGGCTCCCCTATCTCAGACCGTCTCGTCTACCGACCGTATTAGCCAATTGCAGTAATTGGGCCAGCATTGTCAACCAGATTACGCGTCTCGATGACCTCATCGATGATGCCATACTCCTTGGCCTCAGCGGCGGTCATCACGAAGTCGCGATCGGTGTCGGACGAGATTTTCGCCGCAGTTTGGCCGGTGTGGTGCGACAACACCTCTTCAAGCGAGGTCTTCATGCGGCCGATTTCCTTGGCAATGAGTTCGATATCGCTGGCCTGACCCTGCGCCCCGGCGTAGGGCTGGTGGATGAGGATGCGAGCGTGTGGGAGCGCAAGACGCTTGCCCCTGGCTCCGGCAGCCAACAGCACGGCGGCTGCCGAAGCAGCCTGCCCAAAGCAAATTGTGGCGATGTCTGGTTTGACATAGGACATCGTGTCGTAGATCGCAAAGAGGGCGTTGATGTCGCCCCCTGGCGAGTTGATGTAGAGGTTGATGTCCTTATCGGGGTTCTCCGACTCGAGATGCAACAATTGGGCACAGATCAGGTTGGCGATCGTGTCGTCAATCGGTGTGCCAATAAAGATGATGTTCTCTTTGAGCAACTTCGAGTAGAGGTCATATCCACGCTCGCCGCGGTTGGTTTGCTCAACGACTGTTGGGACCAAATAGTTGCGGGGGTTGATGTCCATCACTCCTCCTCGGAGTCGGGGCTGTCGACAGAATCTGGGCTATCAGGTGAACCGGGGATCTCAGCTGAATCGGATCCGATATCAGCTTCTTCCTCAGGAATCTCGAGTGTGGCGCGATCAATCGGATCACCATTCTCGTCGATCAGCTCAACATTTTCGGTGAGCCACTCCATCGCGGCCTGTTTCCCCAGGTCAGCGCGTAGGACGGACAGTTGCCCGACCTCGGCCAAACGCTCGCGAAGTTCGGTTGCCGACTGGCCGCTCATGCCAGCCATTTCTTCCAACTGCTCGTCAAGCTTTTCATCATCGGGGTTCATGCCTTCGGCATCGGCCACGCTGCGCAGCGCAAGATCAACCCGAACGGCCTGCTCGGCCGGCTCACGGAACTCAGCCGCAAGCGACTCGGCGGTCATACCCATGGCTTCGAGGTATGCGCTGACTTCCATGCCCTGCTGTTGCAGGCGCTGAACCATGTCCTGAATGCGGGCGTTGACCTCATTGTCGATCATCGACTCGGGGATCTCATCGAGAACGAGCGAAGCGAGCGCCTCAGCGGTGTTTTGCTGCACGGCAGACCGAGCTTGAGCGACACGCATGCTGGACAGACGTTCGACCATGTCGGCTCGAAGCTCTTCGACGGTTTCGAACTCAGACGTTTCGGCAGCCCAGGCATCATCGAGCTCGGGGAGCACAGCTTCCTTGACTTCCTTGACCGAGATTGCGAACGCGATCGGGTCTTCCTCGTCTGGGTCGGGGTGCTCTGCCTCGAACTCGAGTTCGTCGCCGACCGACGCTCCACGCAGGTGGTCATCGATCTCCGCGACCACTGCCCCACTACCGACTTCATAGTCGTAGTCCGTAGTGGTCAGGCCGGGGATTTCTTCTTCGCCGTGGGTGCCGGAAATGTCGATGGTGACGTGATCACCGTCGATCGCGGCACGCTCGACAACCTCTAGCTCGGCGTAGTGCTTACGCATCTGCTCAAGCTGCTCGTCGACCTCTTCATCGGATGGCGACGGGCTCGGGATCTCGATTCGAAGACCGTCGTATCCGCCGGCGTTGACCGTCGGGCGGATCTCGACGACTGCATCGAATTCCACCACGCCAGTCTCCTGGCCCCCGGTCATCTCAATGTCAGGCGGCCCAACGACGTCGACGTCGTGCTCAATGACAGCTTGGGCGTAGTACTCGGGCATCGCTTCGCGGAGCGCTTCATCACGACCAACCTGGTGACCAAACTGGGCTTCAAGTAAGCGACGAGGTGCCTTGCCAGGGCGGAACCCCGGCATCCGGACCTCCTTTGCAATGCGCTTGAAGGCGGCGTTCACCGCGGTGTCGAACTCGGATTCATCAACCTCAACCGACAGCTTTACCCGATTGTCTTCGAGGGTTTCAAGAGTGCTTTTCATCGTGGCGAAGCCTAACG
>JABIQM010000298.1 GCA_018699415.1 Acidimicrobiaceae bacterium | reverse complement strand
GTAGGCGTCAACGGATCAGGTTGTTGATGTCCGGTCAAGAGTCCGAAATCGCAATACAAGGCCTTTGAGCTAGTTCCTTCCAAGAGCGAGTGACCGTACGGCATCCATGTCGACGTAGCAGCCCTGCAAATGCCGGTGAGCGGTCACAGCGAAGGCCCCACGACCGTGCAGGATGCGACGGTTATCGAACCCGACGAGCTCTCCAGCCTTGAGCGTCAGTTCGATCACCGACTCCGGCGAGGCGAGCACCTCAGCGAAGCTGGCGTAGGCGCGGTAGAACTGCGTTGACTGGACCGTCGAGAGGGTCGGGGCTTCCATGCTGCGGTTGTTGATACTCACCGCTGAGACGACGCCGTCAGCGTCGAGGTGGATGATCGGGCGACGAGCCCGGAGGTCGACGGTCGCATCATGGAAACGGAAGTCGACCATGGTGTTGGTCAGGACGGCGAAGTCATCGGGGCGTTGAGCCCGCAGGACCTCGGCTGCACGGAAGCCGTCAGCGAATTGACTGGCACCACCTTCGGCTGCGGAGCTGAGGCAATGCAGAAGCTGAACAGTTGGGCACGGCCGCCGGTACGGATTGTCGGTGTGGAGGGGCAGCCCCACCGGTGTGTACGCAAGATTGATGGGGTCAGGTTCGGCGACGACGTCAAAGAGCATGCCGTAGTTGGTGTTGCGCACGAACCCGATCCGGCGTGCGAAGCGAAGTATCTCGCCGGGTTTGGTGGCGACGTCCGTGGCGATCGCGATGCCGAACTCAGCTAACTGCCGGGCGAAGGTCGTGAGATCTCCGGTTGCCGAACTGACGCCTGCCCGAAGGACGGCGCCATGCCGATGGTCCCAAACCGTCCGATGCGCTTGCGACTGAGGCTCGACGCTGATCATGGCCGTATGGCGCTCACCGTTGTCATGCACTAGGTCGACTTCGCGGGGTGGGCCGGCTCGGTCGTCGGTCACCTGCCATCCAATCAACTCGTCGGCTCGGAGGAGATGCTGGTCGTTTCCTGCGTCTCGGCATTCAGCGCAACGACATGCGTGGCGTGCCCATGCGCCGTCGACGACCGGTTGGCCAAGAAGCGCTTTGGCGAGAAGAGGTCGGTATGTCTCAAGCGCTGGAATCTCGAGCCCATCGACCTTTCCGTCGTCGTCGAACTCCCGGAGCATCACGGCGTCGTCCGCGTACGGGTTGGCGTTGAACGTCTTGACTTCAGCGGGACTGAACGGTCCGCCTTGCTCCTGCAGCGACATCTGTGAGGCCAGGCTCAGATGGGCGTGGTAGGCGCTGTCCACTGCGACTCGATAGCGCTTGGCGTCGACGTGAAGCCGAATCGGCTCGACGACCGAAGGAGGGAGTAGAGCCTGAAGACAGCGGGCACCAACGTCGGCATGGCCCGGTAATCCCCAGTCGCCGGCCACGCCGAAGACGTGACCGACATCATGCAGCAGCGCTGCCAGAACAAGGTCGTCGGAGGCTCCGCGCTGTCGAGCGACGGCCGCCGACTGGAGCACGTGATCAAGCATGTTGACCCGTTCGCCATAGCTCTTGGCTTCGGTCGCAGCGAGCAAAGCCATCAACTCATCGACACGCGGAGTCTCATGCCCGATGAGTGAGTGTCCGACCCAGCCTGAATCCGGGCTGATGTCGGCGAGATCCGCGACCGTCGGCGCAATATCAAGAATCGACGCTGTCGCCCAGCCGGCGCAGCGTGTGATTCGAGGTCCACGAGCAACGACGAAGGTCTCCATGTCGTCGTTGCAGTCGGTGCCATGCCTGCGACCGTGTCCACCATGGTCTGTGGTGACGACCACGCTCCAGTCAGCGGGCAACGCATTGACAAGATGGCCAAGATCTCGATCGGCCTGCGCTGCCGCCGCCAAGTACTGCTCGCTGTCCCAACCATGGTCGTGACCGGCAGGATCTGGGTAGGAGAGGTACACGAACATGACCTCGCCGGGTGGAGCTGAATCGACGCGTGCTATTGCCGCGTCGACAATGGTTGCATCGACGGCCTGGTCGTATCCCTCGTCACGAGTCAAGCGAAAGGAGAGAGCGTCAGGTTCCCAAAGCGCGTCAAGCGGGAGCCATGACTGAAATACCGACGTCGACCGTCCGGCGGCTCGAGCGACGCTCAGGATCGATGGCGGGCCCAAGGGTGGGGTCGGCGTGTTGTCGAGGATGCCGTGAACGTCGGGAGGTGCACTGCGTACCATCGATGCGTGAGCGGGCAAGGTCACGCTTGGCATCACTGTGCGAGCTTGAAAGCATGACGCTCCCCGCCGGGCAAGTGATGTGAGTGACGGTGTATTTGCTGGTGTGATGTGGCGAGGCGCGAGCCCATCGATCGAGACCAACAGAACGCT
>JABIQM010000281.1 GCA_018699415.1 Acidimicrobiaceae bacterium | reverse complement strand
CGTAGAGGCGGAGGCTGCCTAGTCGATCGGCTAGGCCTCCGAGCCCGAGTCGACTGATGACACTAACGCCACCGATGATGCCGACGAGGGCCGCCGCCTTCACATCCGACATTCCGCGATCTTCGGCATAATCGGCCAGGAAGACGAAGGGAACGAAAAGCCCCAAGGTCGAGAAGATGATGGAGACGTAGAGGAGAGCGAAGTCGCGATATGCCAGCAAGGTTCGCAGCGACTGCGGCTTCGGCGCCAACACCGCGGCCGGGCCCGGCTCGATAACCAGGCTGGCGAGCAGAAGAACAGTGCCGCCAAACAGGGCGAAGATCACGTACGTCGTGCGCCATGACGTGGCGTCAATCAAGCGAGCCGCCGTCGGAGATCCGACAAGGGTTCCAAGCCCGATTCCGGTCACCGAGAGGCCAAGGGCGGTGGCGCGACGGCGTTCGAACCATCCCCCGACGGTAGCGACCATGGGGACGTAGGCACAAGCGATCGCGAACCCGACGCCGCCGCCGTACGTCACATAACCCAGCCAGAGGTTCGGCACCGCAGCGGTCAAGAGGAGACCGATCGTCAAAGATGCAGCCGCAGCCCGCATTACCGGCTTCGGGCCGACCCGGTCACACCACCGTCCTGTCCACAGTCCGAGCAAAAAGGACAGCGCAATTGTGATCGAGAACACAAGGGCCGTCGCCGATGACGATGTCTCGAACTCTTCACTCATTGAGGTGAAGAAGGCCCCAAAGCTATAGCCAACGCCAAAGACGGCAAACATCCCTGATGCTGCCGCAGCGGCAATGAGCCATGCGCGGCGTGAGTCCAGGCCCGCGTCCATTGTCGGGGTGACGCTCTAGCCCAGCTGCGCGTGGAGGAAGTCGATGACCTGGGGCCAGAGTTCGCCCGCTAGCCCTTGGTCGTAGATGCCGAAGGGGTCTTCTTCGTTCATGAATGCATGGGCAGCATCGTGGAACGAGATTTGGATGTCCTTGCCCATTTCCTGAAGTCGCCGCTCCATATCTCGGGCTCCGGCGGATGGAAAGTGTTCGTCCTGCTCCGCGAAATGACCGCGTATGACAGCGGAGAGACCATTCCAATCGGGCTCACCGCCAGCGGGATAGCCATAGAAGGGAACGGCAGCCTTCACCACATCACCACGGGCAGCGGCAACCATGAAGGTCATCAGCCCGCCCATGCAGAAGCCGATCGCCCCAATGCCACTGCCGGTCGTCGCTTGGTGAGCGGTGAGGTAGTCGACAGCAGCACTCATGTCGCCGACAGCTCGCTCGGGAGCCAGGGTGGTCATCAGGTGACCGGCCTTGTCCATCTCGTCATGACCGGCTAGCTCACCTCGGTACAGGTCGGGCGCCATGGCCACGAACCCCTGGGCCGCCATCATGTCGGTGACGCCCATGATCTGGGGATTCAACCCCCACCATTCTTGAAGGACAAGCACGCCCGGGCCATGCCCCGATTCGGGAATCGATACATAACCGCGTGCGCCTTCGCTGCCGTCGAGATCCACGAGTTCGCCCATGAGCGGACCTTAGTGCAATGCCCTGGCAGTGCTTGGATCACGTAAAGAATGCGACGACGTCGCGACGGATGACCTTGCCGAGTGAGTTGCGTGGGAGTTCGTACACGACCTGGATCTCGGAGGGAACCCGGTCGCCGCTGAGGGTGGCGCGAGTATGGGCGCGAAGCGCTTCGGCATCGATGAGTTCACTGTCGAGGACTACTGCGGCGGCGATGCGTTCACCCAGGCGTGCATCGGGCACACCGACGACGGCAACCTCACGGACGAGCGGATGGCTGAGCATGGCGGCTTCGATTTCCGCGGGCATCACGTTGGTGCCTCCACGAAGGATCACATCATTCATGCGACCGACAACGCGAAGACGTCCGTGCTCGTCGATCTGACCGAGATCCTCGGTTAGTAGACCCTCACCGTCGAGGGCTGCGGCGGTGGCGTCGGGATGATGCCAGTACCCGAGCATGGGTTGCCAGCTGCCGGCCCAGGGCCCCTCCATCATCGGCTCGATCCGGATACGACCCGTGGAGCCGACGGGTGTGTCGCGTCCATTCTCATCGACAGTCGAGATATGAACGGGCGGCATTGCGGCGGCACTGTGAGGATGCTCGCTGTCAGTTCGAGCGACCCCAGTGGGCGTCTCGGACAATCCATAGCTGAGCACAGGACGTATCCCGACAACGGTCTCGAATCGTTGTCGTAAGTCCGGAGCAGTGCCGGCGCCTCCGACAAGTACGGAACGAAGAGTGACCGGGCGAGACGCCCCGGTCTCTTGCAGCTCCTGAGCGAGGTCGTGTAGGAGCGTCGGCACGGCGATCAGGCGTGTGACGGAGTGTTTCTCGATTGCGTTCAGGAGCGCGGGCGGTGACGCGGTGGAGCCGATGACCACGGTTCCGCCCCGAAGCATTGCCGTCAGTGGGCCAAGGGTCATCAGCGTCAGCGTGGTGAGCGGGAGGGCGCAGAGTGTGCGTTCGTTCTCCTCGAATGGCTCTGTCTCGATGCTGGACAGGCCGGGCCACAGCAGGCCGTGCTGAGAATGGACGACCAGCTTCGGTTGGCCCGTGGTCCCTGATGTTGGCGACATCACCGCTGGGGCATGCGGGTCAATGGGTTCGTTGGCGAGATACGGCGTGGACTCTTTAGCCACTGGCCACTTGAATCCGACGTCGACGACGATCTGGGCGCCGCTTCGCCTCACCAGATCAGCGCGAGCGTCACCGGGCAGCCGAGGATTGACGCCGAGCCAGACTCGGCCCACTCGCAGGGTGGCCAGGAATCCGACCACGAGATCAGCAGAGTTGGGTAGGCACCAGGCGAGTACCTCTGCGGGCCTGGTGCCTGCTTGAATCGCGGCTGCGACGCGGTGGACCTCCTGGTCCAGTTCGAGATAGGTCAAGACCCCCATGTCATCGATCACTGCGGGGCGACTGGGATGATCTCGGACACCAGCGTCGAGGACTGCCGCCACCGACACGGGTCCAGACGGGTAGTGCCGCGGCGCAGGTCGGCGAATGAGTCCGGTTTCGAGATCTATGTCATCACGGTCGGGCATCGTGACGAAGTCTGGCATGCCGACGAGTCGGGACCGATACAGTCCGAGCACGATGCGTGATCCTGAGAAACTCGAAGCAGAGACGTGGCTAGTGTCCGCGGGCCGCCCTGAAGGGGCTGGCGAGCCGCTGAATACCCCTCTGGTGACGGCCTCTACGTTCCGTCACGGTGCCGATCGCGGCTATTCCCGCAACGAGGGTTCTCCCGGATGGGAGTCGTTCGAGGCAATCGTGGCCGGGCTTGAGGGGGGAGAGGCAACGTCGTTCTCGTCGGGTATGGCGGCTATTTCTGCGGTGATCGACCTTGTGCCTGTCGGTGGGGAGATCGTCTATCCCGATGACTGCTATCAGGGCCTCGCTGCTCTTCTGTCCAAGGGTGCGTCGCAGGGTCGATGGACCGTCCGGAAACTCCCAGCGGAAGATACCGATGGTTGGCTGGCATCTATCGACTCGGCCGCGATGCTCTGGCTAGAGTCGCCGTCGAATCCGCTCCTTGCAATCGGCGATGTCTCGCGAATCTGTGAAGCGGCGCGAGACAGCGCAACCCTTGTTGTGGTTGATAACACCTTCGCAACGCCGCTCAATCAACGCCCGCTCGAACGCGGGGCGGATGTCGTCGTGCACTCAGCGACGAAGTACATCGGCGGTCACTCTGATCTGCTGTGTGGCATCACCGTGGCGCGCTCATCAAAACATGCCGAGCAGATTCGCTCCTCACGCACGATCCAGGGTGCCACTCCAGGGACCATGGAAGTCTTTCTCGCAACACGCGGCATCCGCACGCTCGCGGTGCGGCTTCGTGCTGCTGAAGCCAACGCTCTTGAACTGGCAGTCCGCCTTCAGGCCCACCCTGCGATCATGGCGACCCGCTATCCGGGTCTTCCTGAGCATCCAGGCCATGAGCTTGCGGCCCGGCAGCTCGATGGTTTTGGGTCGATGATCAGCTTTGATCTCGTTGACGCCAGCGCTGCTGATCATGCTTGTGAGCGTGTCCAACTTATTGAACACGCCACCAGCCTGGGCGGGGTTGAGAGCACGATTGAGCGGCGAGCAACAACACCCGGCCAGGAGCACTTACCCCCAGGTCTCTTGCGGATGAGCGTGGGGATCGAGGCGGTTGAGGATCTCTGGGCTGATCTAGAGCAGGCAATTGCTCCCTAAGGCTCGGACGTGGTCCGTTAGGCGCTAGACCATGAGGCCTGCGGCCATGGCGGCCCCGAGCTCCCAGCACGCTTCTAGCGCCGTCTGTTCCGGCGTCCCGATGCACGACACGGGCGGCTGGGCGAGCCTCCAACGCAGACCGGTGGCGATCTTCTTCACACCAAGTAGGGCACCTGATGTGTCGGATTCGCCGTGGACAAACACCCCGTAAGGCAACGCCTCAGTCGTGCCCAGGCACGCGTTGTACGCGGTGTCAAAGAAGTGCTTGAGGGCTCCGCTCATGTAGACCAGGTTGGCTGGCGTCCCCAAGATAATCCCGTCGGCGGCTCGCACATGCGACGCAGTAGCGTTTAGGGCCTCGACCACGTGGCTTTCGACGCCCTCGATGCCCGCAGTAGTAGCACCCGCAACAAGCTTGGCGAGCATAGCGTTGAGGGCTGGCCCAGGGGAGTGGTGCACGATGAGCAGAACGGGCATGGGCCGACAAGTTAGTCGAGGTAGCTCGTTGCCCCAGCCAGTGCTGTTGCCGGAAGATCTAGACATTCTGAGCGCGATGAGTACGATGCCGCAATGAACGACTCATCCGCACATGACTTCGACGCCATCATCATTGGGGCTGGCGTAATAGGTGGCGCCGTCGCCCACGAACTCTCCGGCCGCGGCTGGCGGACGCTGACCATAGACAAGGCCGACTCGGCAGGAGCGGGATCCACGATCAACTCTTGTGCGATCGTGCGTTTTTCGTACTCGACCGTCGATGGCGTGATGCTCGCGTGGGAGGGCTACCACTACTGGCCTGATTGGGCGAACTACATCGGCACCGACGATGAGCGGGGCCTGATCGAGTACCACCAGGTCGGCCAACTGCTGGTTACAACCGCCGACCCGGACAGCCACACGGAGAAGGTCAAGAAGGTCTGGGACAAGTGCGGCATTGCGTATGAGACCTGGACCGCAGAGGAACTGACTGAGCGGATTCCGATTCTGGACTTGGGGCTCTACGGCCCGCCTCGCCGTCCTGACGACGAAGGCTTCTGGGATGATGCGCACGGTCAGATGACCGGGGGCTACTTCACGGGCGAAGGTGGTTACGTCAGTGACCCGCAATTGTCATGTCACAACCTGCAACGGGGCGCAGAAGCCCGTGGCGCTACATTCTGGTTCAACGCTCAGGTCGCTGGTATCAACAAGGTTGACGGTCGGGTCAGTGGTGTCACGCTTGCCGATGGACGCACGCCCACCGCCCCCGTGGTCGTCAACGTCGCAGGGCCGCACTCGAAGATTATCAACCAGATGGCCGACGTCTACGACTCGATGAGCATCAAGACCAAGGCGTTGCGCCATGAGGTTCACCATGTGCCCTCACCTGAGGGGTTTGATTTCGAAGCTCAAGGTGTGGTTGCTTCTGACGATGATCTCGGTATCTACTTCCGACCCGAGGTCGGGAACCACATTCTCGTCGGCAGTGGTGACCCGGTTTGCGATCCGCGGGAGTTCGTCGACCCCGACAACTACGACCGATCAATCAGTGAAAGCCAATGGGAGGCCCAGGTGCTTCGGGCCAACCGCCGGATGCCCTCGCTCGGCGTGCCCCACGAAAAAAAGGGCATCGTTGATCTCTATGACGTCTCCGACGACTGGATCCCGATATACGACCGCACGGATCTCGACGGCTTCTATGTCGCCATTGGGACGAGTGGCAACCAGTACAAGAACGCCGGTGTTGCGGGTCAGTTGATGGCGGACCTGATCGAGGCGGTGGAAGACGGCCACGACCATGACAAGGACCCGGTTGTCTCGATCGGCCGCTACACGGGCACGGAGATGAACATCGGCTTCTTCAGTCGGAACCGAGAGATCAATCCTGACTCTTCCATGTCGGTGCACGGCTGAGCCTGAGCGCGATTCAGGGTCGCAGCTGATCCGGATAGGCCATACAGTCGAGATGACGGGCGTGGCCAACTAGGAGGAGTTCGACATGGGTGTGGGCCGAGTTCGACCAATCGTGAGAGATCTCGCGCCATACCGGCCCGGTAAGGGTGCGAGACAGGCCGAGGCCGAGCACGGAATCACCGATGCCATCAAGCTTGCTAGTAACGAGAATCCATACTCACCACCGCCCTCGGTGCAGCGGGCCATCCAGGATGCCGCGGCGGGTGTCAATCGCTACAGCGACCACGGGGCTGTTGAACTCCGATCGAAATTGGCCGACTGGCTTGGAGTTGACTCTGGCTGTGTGGCCGTCGGTTGTGGCTCCTCAGGACTTCTGCAGCAAGTATGCGTCGCGTACATCGAGCCCGGTGACGAGGTCGTGTCCCCATGGCGGTCGTTTGAGGCATACCCAATCTTCGTTTCCCTGACCAATGGGGAACTCGTGACAGTCCCATTGACGAATGATCATCGGATCGATCTCGCTGCTGTTGCCGCAGCGATCGGCCCCAAGACCAAGGCCGTTATGTTGGCAACGCCTAACAATCCGACTGGGCTTGCGCTGTCAACGGCAGAGATCGCTGAGTTCATGGGCAAAGTCCCTGAGGATGTGCTCGTCGTCATCGACGAGGCGTACCGCGAGTTCAGCGATCCGGCGTTTGGCGATCCCGTTGAGGATCTCCTGGGCCACTTCCCCAATGTCGTCGTCACTCGAACGTTCTCGAAGGCCTATGGCCTTGCTGGTCTCCGAACTGGTTATGCCGTGGCCCACCCGTCGGTCATCGAAGAACTCGACAAGGTGCTCTTGGCCTTTTCGGTCAATCTGCTCGCTCAGGCGGGCGCAATAGCAGCCTTGGATGCACTCGACGAGATCCAGACTTTGGTCGACTCGCTGCTGAATGAACGGGCGCGCGTGGTCGATGGCTTGAGGTCGACGGGTGCGGACTTCCCGGATCCTCAGGGGAACTTCGTCTGGCTCCCGATCGGCGCCAGCACCGACAGCGTCGCCCATGCCCTTGAGCAGCGCGGCGTCGTGGTACGTCCGTTTAGCGGCGAGGGAATCCGGGTTACTATCGGTACCCCCGAAGAGAACGATCGTTTCCTCGCTGCGTACGCCGCGGTCATCGCCTGAGCGGATGGCTCAACTGAGAAACCCCTCGAGCACGTTCACCATGTTCGTTCCGAGTGCTTCAGTGGCGTAGCCCCCTTCCATCACGAAGACCATTGGCCGATCGACGCGGGCCAGTCGCTGCCCGAGCCGGATGAAGTCTTCCGAGACCAACTGGAACTGCGAGATCGGGTCATCGACGAAGGTATCGACGCCAAGAGAGACAACGATCGCTTCCGCGGCGCGTCGCTCGATCCACTGAAGCAAGGTTTCCAGCGCAGTGAACCAGTCGCCAGATTGCGTCCCGTGGGGAAGTGGCACGTTCAGGTTGGCTCCGACGCCACCATCCATGCCTTCCTCGTCGGCATGGCCGAGGAAGTAGGGGAACTCCACCTTCGGGTCCGCGTGGATCGAGCAGAACGAAACATCGTCACGATGGTAGAAAATGTCTTGTGTGCCATTGCCGTGGTGGTAGTCGACGTCGAGCACGGCGACCCGGTCTACCCCACTTTGGCGCAGACGCTCCGCCGCGACTGCCGCGTTGTTGAGATAGCAATAGCCGCCGAACTGGTCCCCTGAGGCATGGTGCCCAGGTGGCCGACAACGAGCAAAAGCGGAGGGAGCTCCAGCCGCCACATGCTGGGCCGCAGCATCGGCCGTTCGGGCCGCGTCGGCAGCGGCCACCCATGTGTCCGCGGTGATTGAGCAGTCGGCGGCGAAGCTGTAATAGCCGAGTTGGGCCTGGAGTCCCTCGGGCCGAATATCTCGCATGCGGCGCGCGGGCCAACCATTTGACATGGCACAGGATCCGGCCCGCCCTTCGGCGACCCAACGCTCGTGGGCCGTCTCTAAGAAGGCGACATACGCCGGAACATGGACAGTTTCAACAAGCAACCGATCCAGATCCCCGGGTTGGCGAACATCGGTAAATCCGCGAGCGAGCAACTCGGCATCGACAATGTCGGCTCGATCCGGACTCTCCCAGCTCTGGATGAGTCGGCCATCGTCGAGTTCGAGACAATGATGCTGGTGATGGGCCGTAGTGGCGTAGATCCGCATTCCTACTCCTGTGGTCGGCGGCAAATCGGACCATGAGCTAGCCGCAAGCCGCGGGTGCACTCTAGGTTTCTACATATGTCTCAGAACCTTAAGTTCGGTTGGTTGTCTCCCGTGATCGGAAACCAGTGGAGTGGACACGAAGCGATCGTGCTCCATCAAGAGCGCCACGTTCTCCCTGAAGCGCTTCAGTATTTCGATTCTTTGTGGATCGCCGATCACTTCTATGGTTTCGACGCTCGTACGGATCCATTCCTCGAAGCCTGGACCACGCTCACCTGGCTCGCCGCGAAATTCCCCGATGTGATGCTGTGCCATCACGTTCTCGGGCACGGGTATCGCCCGCCAGCTCTGACCGCAAAAATGGCGGCCACGCTGCAAACCTTGTCGGGCGGTCGGTTCATCCTGGGTATCGGCGCTGGCTGGCGAGGCGACGAGTACACCGCGTACGGCTACGACTTCCCGAAGCCGTCAGTGCGGTTTGCCCAGCTCGAAGAAGTCATACAGATCTGTCGCCTCATGTGGACGCAACACCATCCATCATTTGACGGTGCCCACTATTCAATCTCTGATGCGGCCGCTCCTCCACTGCCTGACGTCGTGCCCCCGATCTGCATTGGCGCCGCCGGCGAAAAGATCGGACTCCCCCTTGTGGGACGTCAGGCTGACATGTGGAACTCAGCGTTCCGCGGCGAAGAGGACTGGAAGCGCAAGGTCGGAATCGTCCACGACAGCGCTGTTGCCACAGGCCGGGACCCAAAGGCGATCGAGATCGGCACGACTCTCGAAACACCACTTCCGACCAGCGACGAGGAAAGCGAGCGCTTGCTGGAGCGGGTGGTCAATCTCGCCGCCAACGGCGTTCAGCACTTCACCATGGACTTTGGGCATCCGGACACGGCGGAGCACGTGCACCGCTTCGCAGAACAGGTGATCCGCCCAGCTCGTGCCACCTGAGTCAAACACACTGACCCCAGATCGGACTCCAGACCGCTCGATCCCATGGGCGCTACGAGGATTGTTTCTCTCGTTCTTCCTGTCTGGCTTTGCCATCGTTGGCCAAATCACAGTCGTTGGTAAGCAGGTCTTCGACATGACTGGGCGGGAGCTCGATCTTGGCCTGTTGGGCCTAGCCGAGTTTTTGCCAGTGGCCTTCCTCGTACCGTTTTCGGGCGCCGCCGCTGACCGTTTCGACCGCAGACATATTTACGCCATCAGTCTCGGGGGCGAACTCCTTTGTTCTCTCGGCTTGTTCTTCTACATCTCGTCTGATCCCACGTCGGTGAGACCGATCTTCATTCTGGTCGCTCTGTTCGGCGTCGCCCGCTCCTTTGCCTCACCCTCCGGCCAGGCCTTACCGATCGACCTTGCCACGTCGGAGAATCTGGAACGGGTGATGGCATTGAGGTCCGTGGCGTTCCAGTCGGGCTTCATCGCCGGCCCGGTCGCCATGGGCTTCATCTTCGTCGTCGATCCGGCATTCCCGTACCTGGCCGCCGTCGTTGCTTTTTCTCTCGCCATCCCCATCCTGGTCATGATCCCTCGGCCCGATACCCGGCGACTTCAGACGCGAGGCGGGATGCAGGCCCTTCGAGACGCCCGGGAAGGACTGCGCTTCATGCGCCGCCAACCCGTGGTGTTCGGGGCGATTTCCCTCGACCTCTTCGCGGTTCTCTTTGGCGGCATCATCGCCCTGCTTCCTGCGATCGCCGAGGAGCGTCTCGGCGTCGGCGCCGTCGGCCTCGGCTGGCTCCGCGCCGCCACCGGGATCGGCGCAGGCACTACGGCCCTCATGCTCTCCGTTCGACCGGTGCGGCGGCGCGTCGGCCGAACGCTGCTCCTTGTGATCGCCGTCTTTGGTGTGATGACGATTCTCATAGGCCTTGTCGACAGCTATGCGATTGTCTTCGTGGCGCTCCTCATCGCGTCCGCCGCTGACTCCGTTTCGGTCTTCATCCGGTCGACCCTCGTTCCCTTGGCCACCCCTGAGGTGATGCGCGGGCGGGTACTGGCGGTTGAACGGGTGTTCATTGGCGCCTCCAACGAGCTCGGCGCGGCCGAGAGTGGGCTGACCGCGGCCGTCTTTGGTCTGATGGGGGCAATTTTGTTTGGAGGGATTGGCACCCTGGCCGTGGTGGCTATCTGGTGGAGGTGGTTCCCCGCCCTCCGCGATGTCGACCGCTTCGATGAAGTACGGGTCCCAAGTTCTTGAACGAGTTGGGACGCCGGCGACCTAGCCTCCGTGCGTGGCCATACTTCTCAGCCTGCTGACCGCCTTTCTTTTCGGCACGGGTGACTTCTTCGGTGGTATGGCGGGCAAGCGAATCCGAATTGCCCAAGTGCTTCTTTGCGCTCACATCATTGGCGGCATCGGGATCTTCGTCGTCTCCCTGGTGATCGCTGACCAGTTCCGCGTCGAAGACCTCGCCTGGGGAGCGATAGCCGGGGCGTCAGGCATTCTTGGCCTCGCCCTGCTCTATCGGGGTCTGGCTCGCGGACCTATGGGAGTAGTTGGGGCGCTCACTGCGATCACGTCAGCTGCGGCGCCCGCCGCATGGGGCACCCTTGTAGGCGGTGACCGCCTCGCCATACTGGCCTGGATCGGAGTGGGGATTGCGCTGGTGGCGATTGGGCTGGTTTCCTGGTCACCAAACGAGTCGCATATCGGCGTCACGAGTCAAACCATCGTCGAAAGCCTGATTGCAGGTGCCGGCTTTGGCTTCATGTTTATCTTGCTTGATTACAGCGATCCTGCGTCAGCTCCATGGCCCATTGTCGGTGCCCGGGTTCTTACCGCTCCGCTGCTCCTGGTCAGCTTTTTGATCAAGCGCACGCAGGTCTGGCCGCGTGATCCTGTTGCTCTCGGTCTGGTGGTGGGCGTTGGCGTCACGGACACGATTTCCAACGCACTTTTCCTCTACGCGACTCAGCACGGCTCACTGACTGTGGTGGCTGTGCTTTCGAGTCTTTATCCGGTCGCCACCGTGGTACTGGCACGTACCGTCTTGCACGAACGGTTGACGCGGCTCCAGCTTGCCGGATTTGTCCTGGCCATGGGGGCTACCACCCTGATCGCTGCGGGTTAACGAGTCAGTGTTAGAACATCTAGCAAATATGGATCATGGTCTAACCTTGCGGAATCTGGCCTCAGGCTGCACAATAAGTCCGTACAAATGCCAGTTGGCCTTGATGTTTATGGAGGCAGGAGATACGTGACCAGGCTTGGATTCCTTCTCGACAGCGATTCGTGTATTGGTTGTCACGCGTGCACAGTGGCATGTAAGAGCGAGCACGACGTGCCGTTGGGCGTCAACCGAACATGGGTGAAGTACATCGAGACCGGTTCGTTCCCCAACGTAAGCAGGCACTTCTCGGTGATGCGCTGCAACCAGTGCGAGGACGCACCATGCATGTCCATCTGCCCAACAAACGCCCTCTTTCGCGCTGACAACGGTGTCGTCGACTTCAACGACGATAACTGCATCGGATGCAAGGGCTGTATGAACGCGTGCCCCTATGACGCGCTCTACATCAACCCAGCTACCAACACGGCAAACAAGTGCAACTTCTGCAACCATCGGGTGGAAGTCGGACTCGAGCCTTCATGCGTGGTGGTCTGCCCCACACACGCCATCAAGATCGCTGACCTCGATGATCCAAACAATGAGGCAACCAAGATTATCGCCCGCGATGATGTAGCCGTTCGCTCACCCGAGCAGGGCACAAATCCCAAAGTGTACTATCGCGGCGCGGACCAGGCGTCCCTCAACCCCTTACGAACTGCGATCGCTGCCGACGGCCTGATCTGGGCCGATCAAACCCCGGGCCATCCAACGCTTCCACCGGACGCTCACGGATCGGTAGCGCGCACCACCTACACGACTTCGCACCAGATGGCCTGGAAAGAGAGTGTCTCCGGCTATCTCGTTACCAAGGCGATCGCTGCTGGCGTGATGCTCGTCGCCGCGATGCTGGTGATGATGGGCCATGCCGACGAGCAGGCCGCTGTCGGGGTCGTTCCACCAATCATCGCCGGCATATTTCTCGGACTCACAGGCGTCCTACTCGTGACCGACCTGAAGCAGCCCGGACGCTTTCACTACCTGATTACGAAAGGTTCGTGGGAGTCGTGGCTGGTGAAGGGTGCGTACGTCCTGATGGGCTTTGCACTCCTCCTTGCATGCTGGTGGACGGGTGGGCTCACCGAATCTTCTGGCGTGATCGAATTGATCGCAATCCCTACCGCCTTGTTTGCGGCCGGAACCGCTGGTTACACCGCGTTCCTCTTCGGCCAGTGTGAGGGTCGTGACCTGTGGCAAACGCCGCTCTTGCTGCCGACCTTGCTGGCTCAGGCCGTGACGGCCGGTGGCGCCACGTACGCCATCGCCGACCTAGTCATGAACGTTCCCGAAGTGGCTGCCATTCGCTGGACGCTCCTCGGTGGTGCCCTCGCCACCGGCGCCCTGATCTGGGTCGAGATCACCTCGAAGGGGACACCCCACGTCGAGGCCGCCATTTACCAGATGACCACTGGCGACTATCGCAAAAAGTTCATCTGCGGCGTGGTGCTTGGGCTGCTGATCCCCGGCGCTTTGGTGCTCATCGCCCTGTCTGTCGACGCCGGCCCCGTCCTCCCTGCCATCGCCGGGATCGCTGCGCTCATTGGTATGTGGGCGTATGAAGACTCGTTTGTCCGTGCCGGCCAATCCGTGCCGTTGTCCTGAGGAATTGACCGATGACTGATCTCACCCAATATCCGCCGCACGAAGACTGGCACGACTACACCTCGCTCAATGCGAAAGCATGGCCGGACAAGGTTGACGAACATCACACCTTGGTGCCTACGACCTGCTTTAACTGTGAAGCCGCGTGCGGCCTCCTCGCCCACGTCAATCACGAGACAGGCGAGATTGACAAGATCGAGGGCAACCCACTGCACCCAGCGAGTCGCGGCCGCAACTGCGCCAAGGGCCCAGCGACACTCAACCAGGTCTATGACCCGGAGCGGATCATGCATCCGATGCGCCGCGTCGGCGAGCGTGGGAGTGGCCAGTGGGAACGGGTCAGCTGGGAAGAAGCACTCAACGACATCGGTAACCGCATCGGCGTTGCCATGGACGAGGACCGTCGTGATGGCGTCATGTATCACGTCGGTCGTCCCGGCGAGGATGGCTACGCCGACCGAGTCCTCAAGGCATGGGGCGTGGATGGCCACAACAGCCACACCAATATCTGTTCGAGTAACGCACGCATCGGCTACCAGAGCTGGATGGGCCACGATCGGCCGTCATCGGACTTCGCCAACGCGGAGGTGATCTTTCTCATCTCATCGCACCTAGAAGCCGGTCACTATTTCAACCCACACGCCCAGCGCATCATGGAGGCGCAAGGCAAGGGCGCCACCGTCATCTGTGTCGACCCGCGGCTGTCCAACACTGGCTCCAAGGCAGACCACTGGCTGCCCGCATGGCCGGGCACTGAGCCATTCATGCTGCTCGCCATGGCCCGTCTACTCATCGAGAGCGGCAGTTGGCAGAAGGATTTCGTGCGTCGGTGGGTCAATTGGGAGACGTACCTGCAAGAGACCCGTCCTGACCTGCCCCTCGAGATCGACTCCATGCAGCAGGCGTGGCTGGACGAGTATGCCGAGTACACGCCAGAGCGTGCCGCCGAGGTCTGCGGCATCGACGCCGATCAACTACGCGAGATTGCCGAGATCATCGGCGCTCACCCCACCAAGTTTGCGTCGCACAACTGGCGTGCGGCTGGAGCGGGCAACCTCGGTGGCTGGCAGACGGCGCGCTGTCTCTTTTTCCTGAACGTACTTACCGGCTCCGTCGCCACTGTTGGAGGCACGAGCGGCACAGGCTGGAACAAGTTCAAGCCGCACCAGCCCAAGGGCGCACCGGCTCTGCACGAGTGGAACGAGATGAGCTGGCCAAAGGAATATCCGCTCTCGTACCACGAGATGTCTATCCTGCTCCCGCACTTTCTGAACGAAGGGAGGGGCACGCTGGACGTCTATTTTAGCCGTGTCTACAACCCGGTTTGGACCAACCCCGACGGGTTCTCCTGGCTCGAAGCGCTCAAGGATGAAGAGAAGGTCAAGTGCCACGTGGCGCTCACCCCGACCTGGTCTGAAACGGCCTGGTTCGCCGACTATGTGCTCCCCATGGGCGTCGGCACAGAGCGACACGACATCGCCAGCTTCGAAACCCACGCCGGTCGCTGGATCGGCTTTCGTCAGCCCGTGTTTCGTCGTTACGCGGAAATTCGCGGCGAGGAACTCAACCACGAAACTCGTACGCATGAATTCAACCCCGGGGAAGTCTGGGAAGAGAACGAATTCTGGATCGACCTCTCGTGGCGTATCGATCCCGATGGCTCTCGCGGCATCCGCCAATGGTTTGAGTCCGATGAGAAGCCCGGCACTCCAATCAGCGTCGACGAATACTACGGGACGATGTTTTCCGAGTCGGTTCCCGGACTCGCAGAGAAAGCGGCGGAAGCGGGTAAGACTCCGCTCGAGTACATGCGCGACGTTGGTGCGTATGCCA
Source organism: Acidimicrobiaceae bacterium (assembly GCA_018699415.1). Classification (GTDB taxonomy): domain Bacteria; phylum Actinomycetota; class Acidimicrobiia; order Acidimicrobiales; family Aldehydirespiratoraceae; genus JAACCU01. Next base: position 17,600 of record JABIQM010000281.1, on the reverse strand, counting down.
TCCCCGGCGATGTGATCACGCCCTACGAGCGCATCGTGGGCGCTGAGGCTCTTGAAGGCTGCGAGAAGGACGATCAAGGCGTGTTCCGCAAGCCGGGCACGAGCGGCATGTGGAACGGTACGGCCGACGGACTCGACGATATTGCTTTGGCGCCTCTTGGCGACGGTTCGCCAGGAGTCGAGATTGACGGGGAGATCAAGGAAGGCTTTCCGACACCGTCGCGAAAGCTCGAACTATTCTCCACGACGCTCAAGGACTGGGGTTGGCCGGAGTACGCCACCCCTACCTGGATTCCATCCCACGTCCATCATGAGGACCTAGACATGGAGCCTGGTGCCGACGGCGCTGGTGGTAACGAGCGCATCCTGCTGCCCACATTCCGAATCCCCACACTAATCCACACCCGCTCGGCCAACTCCAAATGGCTGAGTGAGCTGAGCCATCGGCACCCGCTCTGGATCCATCCGGAGGATGCCGAGAAGCTCGGTATCGATGTGAACGGTCTCGTTCGTATCTCGACTCGCATCGGTCACTTCGTAATTCAGGCCTGGCGCACGGAGGGTATCCGTCCCGGCGTCGTTGCAGCCTCTCATCACATGGGGCGCTGGCGCCTCGAGGAAGACACGGCTCGTTCCTGGGGTACGGGTAAAGCGGAGATCACACAAGATGGCTCCTCGTGGAAGCTTCGCCGCACGGATGGCATCAAGAAATGGAAATCCAAGGACGACGACACCGGGCGTGTGTGGTGGAACGACACCGGCGTGCATCAGAATCTCACCTTCTCGGTCCAGCCTGATCCGATCTCCGGTATGCAGTGCTGGCACCAACGGGTCAGGGTCACCGCGGCCGAATCCGGTGATCAGTACGGCGATGTTGTGGTCGATACGGCCAAGAGCCGTGAGGCATACCTGGACTGGCTGTCAAAGACCCGCCCGGCTCCCGGTCCCGGTGGCCTACGGCGACCGCTATGGTACGCCCGACCGCTCAAGCCTTCGGCGGAGATGTACAACCTCGGCGACTGAGTCATCCCGCGTTTGCGGGTTCTATAAGGAGTGTCATGGACCCCGTTATCGATCATCTGGAAGCGCTAGGTGTCGAGTACGAGGTCGTGCCCTGCGATCCCGAACTTGCAGACACGGCCGCGTTCTGTGAGGCGTACGGTTTTTCGCCCGACGACAGCGCCAATGCAATCCTGGTAGTTGGAAAAGCGGAAGCCCGACCGATGGCGTGCTGTCTCGTGTTGGCCTCCACTCGGCTCGATGTGAACGGCACCGTGCGCAAACGGCTCGGTACCCGCAAGGCTTCATTCGCGGGTGCCGAGGAGACGATCGAGCGCAGCGGCGGCATGCAGATCGGTGGCGTGACGCCCTTTGGGTTACCCCCTGGCCTAACGATCTGGGTCGATGCCGCGGTTAATGCCCGTGACCGAGTCATCGTCGGCGGTGGCTCCAGGGACCGAAAGATCCTGTGCCCGCCAGCATCGCTGCTCGCAATTTCTGGTGCCGAACTGGTCGACGGTCTCGCGAAGGTATCACCCTCACGAGAACCAGAGATGTAGCGACGCGTGCTCCTGCATCGACCACATGCGATTCATCAGATTGTTCGCGATGACTACGGTTGGCCGCTGTCGCGACTCAGTGGGCTTGAGGGCCTAGGGCGATCGATCACGGTCACCGTGTTACCGCTCGCTGCGTTCACTTTGCTCGGGTCCAAGGAAGCCGTCACGTACGCGTATTTCGCTGGTTCGCTTGTAGCACTGTTCGCCACGCTCAACGTCGGCACGCTTGAGAGTTGGATGGCCCGGCGTTGGGTAGTCACCCTTGGCATGTCTTGCATTGTCGTCGCCAACCTGGTCGTTCTAAGCGAGCGGGACGCGCTCATCCCCATCGCCATGGGATTGGTCGCAACTGAGGCGGCGATCTTCACCGTTTGTATGTCCTTGTTCATCATGGACTACATCGACAAACGTGAACTGCGCCGCAACGAATCGCGGCGGATGATGCATAACGGCGTGGCCTGGACCATCGGCCCGATGGTGTCAATCCTTCTCTATACCGAGGTGGACGACCGCCTTCCATTCCTCGTCGCCATCGTATGCGCCGTCGTCGCACTCACGTACTTCTGGGTGTTGCGAATGGGCACGAACCCAGTGCTCTCGACGCCGAGATCGAAGGCACCGAACCCGCTGCAGAACGTGCCGCGCTACTTCCGACAGAGATACCTTCGGATCGCGTATCTCATCACCGTGGTCCGAGGCACGTTCTGGGCGTCATTGTTCATTTACGCGCCGCTCTACACCGTGGAGGCAGGGCTGCCGACCTGGACCGCTGGTGGAATCGTGTCAGCCGTCGCGGTATTGCTGATCCTGAGCCCCACGGTCCTCTGGCTCACGGATCACACATCGACACGATTCGTGATCATGGCCGGATTCGTTCTCATGGCGATATCGCTGGTCGCCCTTGGCGTCATTGGTGATGCTCAGGCCATCGGCGTGGTCTTCTGGATCACCGCCGCATGGGGCGCTTCCTGGCTGGATGTGCTCGGCAATATCCCGTTCATGCGCACAGTGAAGCCACGAGAGCGCATCGCGATGACTACGGTCTTTTCGTCGTGGCGAGAGACATCGTCGTTTGTCGCTCCAGGCCTGGCGGCCGTGATCTTGTTGGCCGGACCATTCTGGGTCTTCTACTTCGTTCTTGCTGCAGCGTGTCTCGCAACGGCGTGCGCCGCATCGGCCCTCCCGCGGAGAATCTAGCGAACAACGATAGGGGCATCCTCGGCCACGGCTCGAAGGGCGAAACTCGAGCGCAGGTTCGCCACACCAGGAAGCCGGGCCATGTGGGTGCGGTGGATGCGCTCGTAATCGGCAACATCAGCAACAGCGACCTTTACTAGATAGTCAGAGTTGCCAGCCATCAGGTAGCAGCTGACCACCTCGGGTACCTGACGGACGGCATTCTCGAACTCGTCGAGCAGATCCTCGTTCTGACTATTCAGGGAGATCTCGATAAAAACCGTGGTGCCTAGCCCCACAGCCTCGCGATCAAGACGAGCGACATAGCCGGAGATCACGCCTTCGTCCTCGAGACGGCGCACTCGCCGCAAACATGCCGAGGGCGACAAGTGCACGAGGTCCGCCAGCGCGACATGGGTGGCCCGGCCATCTCGCTGCAATTCGGCGATGATGGCGCGGTCGGTGGCATCGAGTTCGAGTCTCACAGGAATACTCCGATAAAGCATGCAGAGGTGCACGGATCATGCACCATTTTAGCCTATAAGCAGCACATACGCAGGAACCAGTATTGAGATTCGCCGTATCGTGCGTGGAGTACCCTAGAACAAGAAAAAGTTGGCGAACAATGCACGTCGGTGTTCCGAAAGAAGTCAAAGTCGCAGAGCGCCGGGTAGGCCTGACCCCAACTGGAGTCCGTGAACTGGTCGCACATGGCCATCAGGTCACCGTCGAGACAACTGCCGGTGCTGGCATCGGAGCCCCTGATTCCGTGTATTCCCAAGCCGGTGCCGGTATTGCTGCCACCGCTGCCGATGTATGGAACAGCGCTGAAATGGTCGTGAAAGTCAAGGAACCACAGGCTTCTGAGCGCGCCCTGCTCTCCTCGAACCAGACTCTCTTCACCTATTTGCACTTGGCCCCCGACGTGCCACAAACCGAAGATCTCATCACGAGCGGTGCCACGTGTATCGCCTATGAGACAGTCACCGATGGGCATGGGGGCCTCCCCCTCCTGGCCCCCATGTCCCAGGTGGCTGGTCGAATGTCCATCCAAGCTGGCGCCCACTGCCTGGAGGCGCCGAACGGTGGTGCCGGATTGCTGCTTGGCGGCGTCCCCGGCGTGCCGTCCGCTCGTACCGTCGTCATCGGTGGGGGAGTGGTCGGAGAGAATGCCATCGAGATGGCGATTGGCCTTGGCTCCCAGGTCACGGTCCTGGACCGAAGCCTTGAGGTACTCGAGCGTCTTGCCCGTCGTTTTGGCGCCGAACTCGAAACCGTCTACTCGACAACGGCGTCCCTCGAAGAGGCCGTGCTCGCTGCAGATCTCGTTGTCGGCGCTGTGCTGGTGAAGGGCGCGACTGCCCCCAAGCTCGTTACTGCCGAGATGGTGAAGGCCATGAAACCCGGGTCTGTGCTCGTAGACGTAGCCATCGATCAAGGCGGGTGCTTCGAGACATCACGAGCCACTACCCACGCAGAGCCGACATATGTGATTGATGACGTTGTTCACTATTGCGTGGCGAACATGCCTGGTGGAGTACCGCGCACATCCACCTACGCCCTCAACAACGCAACCCTTCCGTTCACCCTCTCGCTCGCGGACCGTGGGCCTCGTGACGCTCTGCTTGCCGATCAGCACCTCCTGGGTGGTCTGAATGTCTGTGGGGGAATGATCACCGAAAATCACGTCGCCGACGCCCAGGGACTTGAGTACGTGGAACCGGAGAGGGCGATCGAGATCGTCTACGGCTGAAGCCGATAGGTGGCGTTCGGACTACGGTTCGGACGTGATCCCAACTCCAGCACTCGTCGTCGAACGAACCGCACTCGACCACAACATCGCCACCATCGGCATCACCTTGCCGGGGGCGAAGCTGCGTCCACACGTGAAAGCCTTCAAGTGCACGGCCCTCGCTCATCGGCTCGTCGCGGCCGGCCATAGCTCCTTCACCTGTGCGACCGTGCGAGAGGTGGAGGGAATGGCGTTGGCCGGGCTGGGTGAAGATCTCCTGCTTGCCAACGAGGTTCTCGATCGCAACCAACTCAAGCGGCTTGCCGCGGTTGAAGCGAACGTTACTCTCGCCGTTGACAGCAGCGAAGGAATCGCCCGAGCGGCCGCAGTTGGCATACTCAACGTGCTGATCGACGTCGACGTCGGCCTTCCCCGTTGTGGCTGTAGCCCCGACGATGCTGGGCGCCTCGCTGACCAAGCACGGGCCGCCGGAATGCATGTCCGCGGAGTCATGGGCTACGAGGGACATCTGATGATGGTTCGCGACCGCGCTGAGCGCATCTCCAAGGTCGAACATTCCATGAGCAAGCTTCTCCGGGCCGCTGACGCGGTTGGTGGCGAACTCGTCTCGGGCGGCGGCACCGGCACGTACGACACCAACACGTGGGCCAACGAAATCCAAGCCGGCACGTTTCTGCTCGGCGACACACAATACGCGTCCCTTGACCTGCCGTTTCGTCAGGCGGTGCACGTGGAGTGCTCGATCCTGTCGTTGAACCCCAAAGGATGGGCCGTGGCCAACGCCGGTCTGAAAGCGCTCGGTATGGACCATGGCAACCCGTCGTGGGCCGGTGGAGAGGTGCTCTACTGCAGCGACGAACACACCACCCTCACCGCCGGTGAAGGAGTAGACCTTGAACTCGACCAGCGTGTACGACTCGACCCCGCCCATCTTGATCCAACCGTCGCCCGCCACGAGGAGATGTGGCTCGTGGATGGCGACGACGTGCTGGAGCGATTGCCCATTGATCTGAGACATTGGTAATGGCCAAGCGACCGCATGTCAGCAACTGGGCGAGAAACCAGCGCTTCCGGCCCATTGAGATCGCCCGGCCCTCATCTGAGGACGAGTTGGGCGCCACCATTGCGGCGGCGGCCGCGACCAACCAGCGGGTACGGGTCATGGGGGCTGGCCACAGCTTCACTGCTGCTGCCGCCACCGACGATACGCACGTGACCATCCACGACCTCGACCAGATCCATCATCTGGACAGTGAAAGCGGGAGCGTCACTGTCGGGGCTGGTATTACCATCAGAGCGCTCAATCGGGTGTTGGATAGCCATGGACTCGCACTGGCCAACATGGGCGACATCGACAAACAGTCACTTGCCGGGGCGATCAGCACGAGCACACATGGTACAGGGCTCGCCTTTACCGGCTTTGGCGGTCAAGTCACGGGTCTGAGACTTGTTGATCCGCTCGGCGAATCTCGTGACATCGATGCGCACAATCATTCCGAGATCTTCGCCAACGCTCGAGTGTCACTTGGCGCCCTCGGTGTGATCTCCCGGGTCACACTTCAAACGGTGCCATCGTTTCGACTTCATGCCATCGAACAGAGCGAACCTCTCGAAGACGTGCTCACTAGTTGGCAAGAGAGGGTCGACACCGTTGACCATTTCGAGTTCTTCATGTTGCCGGGTTCCCAGAACGCGATGACAAAGACCAACCACCGCACAGACGAACCCCGAGCACCGTTGTCTCGCGTTGGCTATGTACGGGACAAAATTCTTTTGGAGAACATCGGCTTCGATGTGCTCTGCCGGCTCGTCCGCCGCTGGCCGGGCTTGGTGTCCAAGGTGAGCAAGGTCATTGATGCCTCTGGCGGACATCGGGAGTACACCGATCGGTCTTTTGATGTCTTCACAACGCCAAGAATGGTCAAGTTTTATGAGACCGAGTGGTCGCTGCCGCTCGATGCAATACCGGACGCCGTCCGCGAGGTGAACGCCATGGCCAGGTCTCTGGCCGCGCCCATCATCTTCCCTATCGAGGTGCGCGCCACGGCCGGTGATGACGTGCCCCTCTCGACGGCTCACGGACGCGAGAGCGGTTACATCGCCGCTCATGTGTATCAGGGCACTTCTCACGACGAGTACTTCGCAAACATCGCGTCCATTGCTCGAGCCCATGGTGGCCGCCCGCACTGGGGCAAGCTCCACAATGAGACGGCTGAGTCTCTCGCCGCCCTTTATCCAGACTGGCATCGGTTCCAAGCAGCACGATCAGTAGCGGACCCTGAAGGAAGATTCAGCAACGCCTACCTCGATCGCGTGCTCGGCTCGTTGAGTCTGTGAGTTCGTGGCTTCTGTCGAACTTCGACCCACAGCCGGTCTGACCTAGGTAAGAATGATTCATGCCTTACGCCTACATTGCTGGTCCACTGTTCGATGAAGGAGAACGCTGGTGGATAGAAAAGGTTGATGCCACCGTCGTTGCCGCCGGATACCAGACATTCTTGCCCCACCGGGATAATCCGCCCAAGACGACCCACAATGTCGAAACTATCTTCCACAACGATGTCGGTGGTCTCGACCGCTGCGATCTCGTGGTTGCGTCACTCAACGGCATCACAACCGACGACGGCACCGCATGGGAGATCGGCTACGCGATCGGCATCGGCAAACGGGTTATCGGGCTCCACACTGACTGGCGTCGCCGGTTCGACGACGAAATCGTCAACCTGATGATTGAGTGCTCTGTTGAGACCATCGTGCGGTCTCTGGACGAACTGACCGAGCTATTGGCGCGCTAGCACGCTCAGCCTGCGGCGCGGGTCCGGCGCAGCAGCGGCTCGGCCAGCGCCAAAGTCTTGTCAGCGACCCGAACAACGCGACCCGCAGCCCCGGGCGTATCGGCATCGACCAGATTGCCCATGACTTGCAGCGTGAGGTTGGCAATTGCCTCGGTACCGACTGCAAAACGAAGGCCGGACCGCAAGATACGTGGATGGCCAATCAAGAATGAGAAACGGCGACCAGTGCGAAGGAAGCTGTCAAACCGTTCGCCGAGAAGACGGTCGTACTCGTCGGGAGCAGTCGTTGGATCAGCAGTGAACAGGTCTGCGATCAACATCCCAGACTCAAGCCCATAGTCAATGCCCTCACCATTCATCGGATTGATGAGGCCGGCTGCGTCACCGACAGCCACCCAGCCTTTGCCATGCCGGCGCTGGGCGCTCATGGGAAGCCGCCATGCCCGGGGCTTCTCAAGATCAGGGCCGAGTTCCCAGGACTCGTGTACGAGTGAGCGATAGCTGTCTTGGAGACTGTTGAGGTTGAGTTTCTTGAAACCCTTCATGGTCGACAGCGCGCCGACACCGATGTTGACGGTGCCATCGCCGGCCGGAAACATCCAGCCGTAGCCGGGCACGGGCGTGCCGTGCTCATCTCGAAGGGTCAGGCACGCTTCGATGTGTCGATCGGCATGGCGGGGAGACTCGGCATAGGTCCGTATGGCAAGACCAAACGGTTCGCCTTCGACACGACCGGTGCCCAGCATTTTTGCGACAGCCCCCGGTGCACCAGTGGCAGCCACGGTCAAGTCCGCCATCCAACGGGCGCCGTCGGCCTCAACACCAATGACAGACCCGTCGTCATCAAACACGGGGAGCGCTTCAGTTTCCCAGATGACTTCGGCGCCAGCCTCTTCAGCCGCGGCGACCAGATATGCATCGAGGCGACGGCGTGGCCACACCGCACCGTGAGGAGCAAATAACCCCCCCGCCGGCCACGGGAGTTCCCGCTCCGTTTTGTTGGCAATCATGCGCAAACCTTCGATGAGATGCGCGTCATCCAGCGCAATCCCAAGCTCGTGAAGAGCAGTAATGGCGCGCGGGGTGAGGCCGTCACCGCACACCTTGTCGCGCCCGCGAGGAGCTTTGTCAAACACGACTACCCGGGCCCCTTGGCGCGCAGCCTGTATCGCCACCGCTGCGCCAGCCGGACCAGCGCCAATCACGGCTATATCCCGATGCTCCATATGCCCATAGCCTGCCTGATCGCGAGCCGATAGCGGCACGCGTGCGGCGTGACCTAGGCGAAAGCGTTAGGGAAGTCGCCCTGTGTGGGCAAGGGCGAGCCGTAGGAGACGATCATGACCACCGGTCATCTCAGCCCGAACCTCGTCGGAATCAGCCTCCGCGGGGGTAACCCATGCGAGGTCAAGCGCATCATGGGCCGGTTCAGGATCTCCATCAATAGGGACCACATAGGCGAGGCTCACAGCGTGCTGACGTGGGTCGTGAAAGCCCGAGACATCAGGGTCGGGAAAGTATTCGGCAATAGTGAAAGGCGCGGGGTTGGTAGGAAGTCGCGGCAACGCAAAAGGCCCAAGATCCTTTTCGACGTGACGCAGAAGGGCGTGCCTGATCCGTTCGCCAAATAAGACTCGACCGGTGATAAGGGCACGACTAACCGTGCCGTCAGGCATGGCACGAAGAAGCAGACCAACATGGGTCACCTCACCTGCCGAGTCGACTCGAACCGGCACAGCATCAACGTAAACCATTGGCACCCGTCCGCGGACGGTCTCCAGATCAGACTGGCTCAACCAGGTCGTATCAGTCTCAGTGATGTCAGACACGAGCGCAGTTTCGCACCTCACCATCGAGTGGGCGGGGACCGCAGGGTCCAGCCCACACGCTGGCCCTCGCTGGCGCTCGCTGGCTAGGGTCCAAGCGTGACACCCACGACAGACTGGGACGCGGTTCTACGGACAGAGTTCGATAAGCCGTACTGGACCGAACTTTGGGAGTTCGTCGAGGCTGAGCGCTCTGCTCACGAGGTGTACCCACCTCACGACGAGGTGTTTGCTGCGATGCACCTCACCCCCTACGCAGAGGTGAAGGTCCTCATCCTCGGGCAGGACCCCTACCACGGCCCTGGGCAGGCTCACGGGCTGTGCTTTAGCGTGTGTGCCGGTGTTCGGGTGCCGCCGTCATTGGCCAATATCTACAAGGAGATGGAGACAGATCTCGGAGTATCGATCCCTCTCAGCGGCAACCTCGAGCACTGGGCTCGCCAGGGAGTCCTCCTCCTCAACACGTCCCTCACGGTGCGGTCCGGTGAAGCTGCAAGTCACCAGGGGAGAGGATGGGAGGTCTTTACCGATGAGGTCATTCGCGCGGTCAGCCGCAAATCAGATCGGGTGGTGTTCGTTCTGTGGGGTTCATCCGCTCGCAAGAAGACCTTCCTCATAGACCAAAGTCGCCACGTTGTGATCGAGTCGCCGCATCCGTCGCCGTTGTCGGCGTACCGAGGCTTCTTCGGAAGTCGGCCCTTCAGTCGTGCGAACGCCGCCCTTGTCGAGGCTGGTCGCGAGCCCGTTGACTGGAGACTCGAGCCGCCCCAAGGGAATCAGTGAGTGACTTCTGCTCGTCCGCTGTCAACGGCTCCCACCGGCCTGCGGTCAGGCCAGCGAGGGTGATCGGTCCTATTGCCTCTCGTACGAGGCGCAACGTCGGGAAGCCCACAGCTGCAGTCATGCGGCGTACCTGACGGTTCTTGCCTTCCGTCAGGGTGACGCGCACCCATGTATCGGGAATCGATTTCCGGACGCGTATGGGCGTGGTTCGCTCAGGGAGATCTGGCGGCGATGACAAGATCTCGATCTGCGCAGGACGGGTACGGCCATCCTTCAATTCGACACCACGTTCAAGGCGCCGACAGGATTCCGGGGAGGGCGTGCCTTCGACCTGGGCGAGGTATGAACGCGGGTGACCGATGGTTGGGTCCATCAGTTGGGTGCGAAGAGCTTTGCCGCGAGTGAGGATCAGGAGACCCTCGGAGTCGCGGTCCAAACGTCCGGCGGCGTAAACATCGGGGACATCAATGAAATCGGCCAGTGTGCTCCGATCGTTCGGATCGGTAAAGGCCGTAAGAACATCGAATGGCTTCCAAAACCGTACGACAAGGTCCGAGTGGTCAAGACGCACCGTTGCCAGCCGCTCAGAAGTACCAGGGGAACGCGGACCAGTCCGGGGTGCGCTTTTCGAGAAAGGCGTCGCGCCCCTCAATTGCCTCATCGGTCATGTACGCCAGTCGGGTCGCCTCTCCGGCAAAGACCTGCTGGCCCATGAGACCGTCATCGACCAGGTTGAATGAGAACTTGGCCATACGCTGTGCCGTCGGGCTTTTGCCATTGATCTCGCGTGCCCACTGGAGCGCTGTGGCCTCCAGTTCTGCATGTGGGACAACAGCGTTGACCATGCCCATTTGGAACGCTTCATCCGCTCCGTAGTTGCGCCCAAGGAAGAAAATTTCCCGGGCTCGCTTCTGCCCGACTTGGCGAGCGAGATACGCCGAGCCGAACCCTCCATCAAAGCTGGCGACGTCGGTGTCGGTTTGCTTGAAGATCGCGTGCTCCTCGCTCGCCAGCGTCAAGTCGGCAGTGACATGGAGGCTGTGCCCGCCACCGACCGCCCAACCTGGAACCACAGCGATGACGACTTTCGGCATCGTGCGGATCAAGCGTTGGACTTCAAGGATGTGTAGTCGGCCCGCCCGAGCCGGATCAATCGTGTCTGCGGTTTCACCCTCGGCATACTGATAGCCGACTTTGCCCCGGATGCGTTGATCGCCGCCGCTGCAAAATGCCCAGCCGCCGTCCTTTGCAGAGGGGCCATTCCCGGTGAGGAGCACACAACCGACATCGCTCGACATCCGGGCATGGTCGAGGGTCCGGTACAGCTCGTCAACGGTATTGGGGCGGAACGCGTTGCGAACGTCGGGCCGATTGAAAGCGATACGCACCGTACCCTGATCCACAGCGCGGTGGTAGGTGATATCGGTGAGGTCGAAGCCGCGGACCTCAGTCCAGGCTGTTGGGTCGAAGATCTCAGAGACTGACGAGTCGGACATGGCGCCGAGGCTAGGCGGGAACGCGGGCCAGGCGCGCGTCGAAGCGATTGATCCATGTATCCAAAAGGTCCCGGCCCCGTTCCTCACCGAAATCCATGGAATCAAATGAGGTGGCACGGTGAAGAAGAAGCAACAGAGCCTCGGTGTAATCGGCCTGAAGCCGGGCGAAGGAGTAGTCCTTCACCCCCGATCTGACGAGTTCATCATGATAAACCCCGAGGAGTTCAGTGATCTCTGACTCGGGAACACTTGCATCAAGTGACGAGACCAGAAAGTAGCCAATGTCGAGAACAGCAGGTCCCAGATTGGGGACCTGCCAATCGATCACGGCACGGACATCTGTCTCGGAGTCAAAGAAAAGGTTGTCGAGCCGAAGATCGCCATGGACGACGCACCGAGGTGTCTGTCGATGAAGATTGGTGATGCGCGCCCGTCCACTGCGCGTAATACTGCGAAGCACCGCGAGTGAATGGGGGTCCATCCGGGTTCTGGCATACGCCCTGAATCCCCTGCGGGAGTTGAGATGGGCGGCCTGGAACAGGCGAGGAGCGATGTCCCCGCCTGAGAGCCAGTGCTGCTGCTGGGGAAGTCGTGGGCCCCATGTCGAAGCGTGAAAGCGAGCGGCGACCCGCAGAACTGCTGCGGCTCGAACGGGGCTGCAGCCCGCCACTTGATCGCCGGGAAGCGCATCATGTAAGTCCTCTAAGAGCAGGAGAGCGGGCGGCACTACGGTGGTCTTTTGCTCGCGGCGAACCAGAATTCGCAGGGCCCAGATCGGCAGCCGATCCGCCTTCACCATCCGAGCGAGATCAGCGGCACCGGTGGCATCGTCCGACAACAGCGCTGCGTACGCCACTGGGACAGGGACGTCGACGTTCGGTAGCAGGTCGAGATAGGCCCGGACTTCGCGCTCGTAGATGCCGAGCATCTGACCCGCACCCCGGTTCTCTGGCACCGTCGTTGGGATCTTGGCGATAAGCGAGGCGAGCGTCTCGGGCCCGTCGTGTCCGAGACGAACGCGTGCGATCTCACCCATGAAACCCTCACCCACCCCTAGGAGAGTCTGGGATGTGGCGTTGATGGTGGTGCGTTCACTGATGACGCCACCACCTCGCAGCACTCGAGTCAGCCAGTCAGCGGTCAGCGCATCCAACGAAGTGGGTATGTCCTGGCTCATTCGATGACGTTACTCGTCTGCGACGACATGGTTAGGGGCGGAACGCATCTAACGCATCGCCGGCATTTGCTTTCACGAGCAATACCTGAGCCCCGGAGTCGGTGACCCAAGGGGTGGTCGGCACGGTCGCAGTGGTCGGTGATGAGCCGCGGACGGCAAGACCGAGGCGGGCCGCGTCGTTGAGCGACAGGCCTGAATCCACCCGCACGTTGCGCGCCACTGCGTCGAGCGCGTCCAGCATGGTGAACGGGTTCATGGTTTCGCCAAGCTCTGCGAAGAGCGCTCCCAGGAACTGCTGTTGACGCTGCACACGGCCGAGGTCCGACGTGGGGTCGCGACGCTCGACTCCGTCCACGAGTTCGGTGTAGCTGCGTGAACGCACGAATGCCAGGGCCATTGAGCTGTCGAGTTCGACCAAACCAGCTCTAGGGATATCAAGACCAGACTTGGGATCGCGCGTCGGATACGGAAAATCGAACGGTATACCGCCGAACGCATCGACGAGCCCTAGAAAGCCAGCGAAGTCCACTTCTAGATAGTGATCAATGCCGATTCCAAGCTCTGACTGCACTGTTCGAATGAGACTGGCAGGTCCTCCTCGTGCAAACGCCACATTTATGCGGTTTGGGGAACCCCCATCGATCGGGAGGTAAAGATCTCGCGGAATGGCGAGCAGCCTGACTTCGCCATCGTCGATGCGAAGCACGGCAATCGTGTCGGTCCGTTCGCCAGCCACACCCTCGCCGAAGATAACTCCTGCGTTGGCGGTGTCGGGAGCGACACCATCGCGGCTGTCCGTGCCCACGACCAGGAAATTCGTGCCACTGGGGCTGCCTGCCAGAACGCTCTCGAGATCAACTCGTTCGACTGCTCGCCACGACCCCCATGCCATTCCAGCAATCACGAGTGCTACGACCACGAGCAGGCTGAACAGTGCGAGAACAACCTTGCCAACAGGAAAGCGGCCGCGGTACCGAGAGACCTGATCGGGCGCACTTGCGTCAGGCACCGGGGCCGGTGCGTGGCTGGGGCTACCAACGCGGATTGAGCGGGGGTCCTTGGGGAGATCGGTCATGGCGCTCTTAGTTCAGCACGCCAGCGAGCCGATGCGGCGTCAGTGCCACCACTCGGGGCGTCACGGTCATTACGCTCATCGAGGCGGGAGGAACCGCACCCTCGTCCCTTTATTGTGCCTGCTGCCCCTCCCCGCTCCCGTCTCCGCTTTGGAAGCCGTCTCGTCTTGGCGTTGAGTGTCTGCGGGGTGCTGGCGGTGCCAGCTGGCGCCGACGAGACCATCAGCGACATTCGCAAGAAGCGAGAGGAGGCCCGTGAGGCCCAAACTGCGGCGCTCGCTGAGATCAATCTGCTCAAAGAAGAAGATGAACGAATCGCCGAGGTTCTTGCGGAGGTCCAAGCGATTATTGATGCGCAGTGGTCTGCCGTGCAGAGTGCGCGACAGTCCCTACTCGACGCCGAGACAGAGGTTCAGTCACGCGAAGACATGGTCGTGCAGTCTGAGCTACACATCGCTGCGACGCTCGACGAGATGCGGGTCCGCGCCATCGAAGCCTATGTCGGGACATCGAGCCACCTCGATGTCTGGCTCGCCTCAGGCGATCCGAACCGCACCGCTGTGCGCCAAGCCTTGCTCGGCTTCGCGGCGGGAAGCGAACGTGACATCCTCGATACGTTGCGTCGTCTTCGAGCGGAACGCGAGGAGCACGTTCTTGCCGGTGTGGACGCCCGCACGGAAGCCGACGAACTCCGCCGTGACATTGAAACTGAGCTGGCAACCTTTGAAAAGCATCAGGCCATCCAGATCCAGATTCAGAACGAACTGAATGCTCGAATCGATACCTGGTACGGGGAGCTAGAACAGTGGGAAGCCGATGATGCGGACTTCACGGCCTTAATCCGTGCAAAGCAGCAGGAGGCCCTTGGGTTTGACCCTGGAGCGCCGGGCGCTCCCTCCTTGGATGGGTTTGCCATGCCAACCAATGGTCGGGTCGGTTCACCCTTTGGCCCTCGTCTTCATCCAATCTTTGGCACGGTGAGGCAGCACAGCGGAGTCGATATTGCCGGAGCAACCGGTGACGCCATCTGGACCTCGAAGGAGGGCAACGTCATCTTTGCCGGATGGAAGGGCGGCTACGGCAACGCGGTGATCGTGTCGCATGTAGATGGCATCGCCACGCTGTATGCCCATATGTCCCAGATATTCGTCTCAAGCGGCGACAACGTTGAGCAAGGTGATGTGCTCGGTGCCGTCGGCTCGACCGGTTGGAGCACTGGTCCGCATTTGCACTTCGAGACCCGTGTCAACGGGATCCCACGGGACCCAATGATATTTCTGCCGTGACGCGAGTGTCGACGGGGGCAGACCTCCCCGCTAGGTTCGTGATCGTGCCTAGGGAGCGACCGCCATGGTGAAGAAGATCGATAAAACGACCACAACGTTCAAGCGGCGGCTTCTGGGCTATCGCCGAAAAGAGGTCGATGCCGAAATTGCGTTTATGGAGGCCGAACTCGCGCGACGCACCGAAGGTCTGGAGTTGGAGGTCGCACGTCTGACCGAAGAACTCACCATAGCGACGACCGCCAACGAGGATCTCGCATTGCGCGCTACTCGTCGAGCTGTGGAGACCATCCTCAACGCAGCGGCGACGGAGGCGGCTCGACTGCCTGACGAGACCATCGCGTCATAAACGCCCAGATGCTGCTCACCGTCGGCGACCTTGTCGAGGAAATACTCATCCAACTTCTGTCTGAGCCACGTCGCGGTGCGGACACAATTGTTAGGTCGGCTCGGCTGCGCGGCGGTAGCGGAGCCAATGTTGCGGCCCTCGTTGCCGAAAGTGGTGGTGCGGTTCGATTTGTCGGGCAAACGGGTGACGACACCATTGGACATGTTCTGGCCGAAGATTTGCGCGACCGCGGTGTGGACACTCGTGTTCGTCACCTTGGCGGAACTGGCGTCACGGTCACCACTGCTGGACAAGGCAGCCGGAGTCGGCTCGTCGATCGAGGTGCGTCTTCTCGGGTGACTCTGATCGATGCTGACGTCCTCGATGACGTCAGCGGTGTCTATCTACCGGCATCGGTCTTCGCCGCAGACCCCCTTGCATCTGCCATGGACTCAGTATTGGGAGGTATCCGAGATCGCCGGCTGCCCCTTACTCTCGGTGCACCCGGTAGCGCGGATCTAGAAGAGATCGGTGGGCCTGCGTTCCTTGAACTCGTGAGAACACTTGAACCTGACGCAGTCGTAGTAAACCGTGCCGAGCATGCCGCTCTGGGCTGCACCCCGCGCGAACCCCTCGATGGGGCGCGTCTCACAGTGGTGACGGCGGGTCCGAGACCAACCCTCGTGCTGAGCGCGTCTGGTGATGAGAGTGTGCCCGTGGCGCCGGTGTCGATTATCCGCGACCGCACCGGCGCAAGCGATGGCTTCATCGCCGGATTCATGATGAGCCGAATGACGGGGGCTGACGGAGTAGCGGCGTCGTACGCTGGGCACCGAGTGGCGGCTCGTGTCCTAGGTGAACTCGGTCCTACGACAGGTCGCCGGCCCTGACGTCAGTGCTGTGGCGGGCATCGTGGAGCCGGAGCAGATCAGCCACGACCTCGCCGATCGATGGGGGAGCGATAACACCCAGTGGCTCAAGCGTGAAGGCAACGCTGATGCCATCGTGCGTAGGTTCCCCAACCTCAACAATCAAACGGCCAACTCCGGGGTCTGGCCCGACAATGATCTCGAGACGACCGGACTCAGGGTCGACGAACACGACTTCGCCCACATCATGTCCGGCGTCCGCTAGGCAAGTCAGAAGTTCAGCCGGCGAGTCTGAGCCAAGCACCGTCGACGGTGAGCGTTCGCCGGCAGGGGTAGGGGAGTCTGGGGCAGGGGGTGGCAGGGGGTATTGCCCGTCATTCGTCGCCCGTTCGAGTACCCCGAAGGCTTGGTTTAGCTGAGCTGCTCGATCAGTGGAACCACCGACATCAGGATGCGAGCGACGGATCGCCTCACGATGCATCGTTCGGACTTCATTCCAGTCAGCCCCATTTTCGAGGCCGAGCACTCCGCACGCAGTGGCAATATCCATCATTAATAGCATCGCGGATGGCAGCGCTTCCGGCGAGGCACTGCATCAGCCACGCCCACCGCGGCCAGGCATGGCTCACTCGCGGCGGTTCCCGACGCTGATCGTCAGCTGAGTCACCAAAGCCAGGCCAACACGTTGGCCGCGGAAACCCTTGTATGCCTGAATTCCAAAAGAATGCGCAATACCTGAAGAACACGACGAGAATGCTTGTAGGCAGCTTGTCTGGTCTGTAGCGTTCATCCGGTCTTTTCTAATGCGCAACGACAGGAGAAACTGTGAGCGCCGTCCCCTATTTGGCCTTGATCTCGGCGGTCGCCGGGCTCGTCTTGGCTGGCTACTACTACAAGGCTGTTGAAGCCGCTTCACCAGGTAATGACCGCATGGTTTTCCTGATGACAGAAATTCAGAACGGAGCCAAGGCCTTCCTCAAGCAGGAATACACCTGGGTCTCGTTCTTTGTCGTGGCGATGATGATCCTTCTTGCCATTGTCATCGCCCCGTTGGCAGCGGTGAGCTATTTGCTCGGTGCAGTGCTGTCCGCTGGGGCGGGCTACGTCGGGATGACAGTGGCCACGATGGCGAATGCACGAACAACCGAAGCGGCGAAGGACGGTCCGGGCAAAGCGCTACCGATCGCCTTTCGTGGTGGTGCCGTCATGGGCTTCAGCGTCGCCGGACTTGCGCTCGGTGGCCTCATGGTCACGTATCTGATCTTTGTGGTCTGGGCCCAGGTTGACCAAGCCTTCGAGATCCTGACCGCCTACGGGCTGGGTGCGAGCTCAATTGCGCTTTTCTCCCGTGTGGGTGGCGGTATCTACACCAAAGCAGCCGACGTCGGCGCCGACCTGGTCGGCAAGGTTGAAGCTGGTATCCCTGAGGACGACCCGCGCAATCCCGCCACCATCGCTGACAACGTCGGTGACAATGTCGGCG
>JABIQM010000184.1 GCA_018699415.1 Acidimicrobiaceae bacterium | reverse complement strand
TGATCTCTCCGACCGGGTGATAGTGGGGACTATTCTCATCGATCAGGCCGATCCTCGGATGCGCCTCGAGGATCATGCCAAGAAGCGTTGTTCCACTACGCTGGCAGCCGGTGATGATCAACCGGTCAGGGCCGTCATCACCTACATTTGGCTCAGAAATGACAACCACTCTCTTTATCATCGGCGAGGCGCTCGGCCACGTGGGCAGGACCCTGGAGGTGGCCAGGCTACTTCGGCGATCGAGTCCTGCAATGCACATCGCAGTGGCCCATCTTGAGCCTTCGTCGGCTCTCGAGTTGCTGCTGGAAGAAGAGTTCCAGCTCCTACCGCTGTCCAAACAGCACCGGGGGACGCCACCCTTTGCGAATGAGGTTGAGCGGGTCATCCGATCGGTTCAACCCGACTTGATCTGTTTCGACATCACACCGACACCCTGGCTCTTCCTCGTGCGGTTTCCAGACGTGCCACGCGTCTACCTGACGAACTTCTTTCTCACATCCCTCACCGAATCGCAGACGCACCAGACCCGACAACTGAACGCCGATCGGCAACAGTGGAACGAGCTTCGTCGGCATCGGGGCATGCCGGATCTGCACCATGCCAAGACCTTGTACGACGCTGACGCAGTGGTTCTGTGTGACCCGGTCGGCCTCATCCCAGGATGGGAGACGCTCCCTTCTCCCTACAAGGCGGTCGGCCCAATCTTTTGGCAACCTGCCACGAAACTGCCGTCGGAACTTGACCTCAGGCAGCGATTGATCCTCGCATCATTCGGGTCGACCGGTACAAAGCGACCCGACGTCGACGATGTCGATGAGTTGAGGTCGGCGCTGGACTGTGAGGCGGTGGTGTGGGCGGTGAATGAAGCACCACATGAACTGGCCCCGGGCAACGAGGCCTACGTCAATATCCCTCTTTCCCCGGCACTGGAGAAAAGCGTGCTCGCGCTAACACAGGGAGGAGCCGGTTCAACCTACGCAGCACTGTCGGCCGGTGTTCCCGTCGCCATCAAGGCCACGAACCGAAATCAGGAGGTGCTGGCGGAGCGGCTAATCGATGCTGGCGTCGGAGCTCTGATAGAAGATCTAGCGCGTCGACCTCATCACGAAATTGCTGCAAAGGTCGAGCAGATGCGGCATTCCACTGGGGCACTCCGAATCCATCCCGGCGATCTGCCACCCGCGGAGTTGGCTGCTCGAACGCTACTCGAAACGCTCCGAGACACCACATCTTCTGATGACTCGAAGGTTCGGGTCCATCTTGGCGCATCCCCTTGTCTTCCGGGCTACTGGAACGCCCATCCTGGGGACCACGCCGACATCTCTTGGAATCTCAGAGATGAATCATTGCCTCTGGACACCGAGAGTGTGGATGTGATCGCATCGTCGATAACACTCGACCGGATCACGGACGACCCGGGAGCTCTGTCGGAGATCCGCCGCGTGCTGAAGCCCGGGGGAAGATTCTTCGTCGAGTCACCGATCGGGAAACTGGACCGTGCACGTCGACCCGGCCCCCGTGCTGTCCTCGACCTCCAGGCTCATATCGACGGCTACCACGCTGGCAACAGGGTGGAGTTAGCTGGCGGCTCCGAACCGTCGCTTCGCCTGGCGTTCCATCGAATTCACACGAGAAGACGCTTCTCAATGCTGCCCGAAATCATCCGGAAGTTCTGTATCCGCCTGCTCCCAGGTGTGGTGAAGAGTGTGGACTGTGGCCTCGTACTGGAGGAAGCAGACTCGGCGAAGGCGGCAAGAGCGCACTCAATCGAGTCCGAATTCAATCACTTCCAAGCGGCACGGATTACCGCGAACCGTGCCGAGGAGACCCGGCGCCTTGTGCTCCACATCGGGACACACAAGACAGGCACTACCGCGTTCCAGCACTATATGCGAAACAATTTGGCCTTCTTTCATCAGGCCGGACTGCAGTATCGGCTAGGCAATAACGGCTCCGCGCAGGCGCACGAACTCGCACACATCGCGATGCGAGAGGAACTCATGCCGCCGATACGAGTCAACAATCCCGAACTGATGCTCGACGAGGCACGGCTCGAGATGCGCGAGAGCATTCGATCCTGGCTCTCCACCTGTCGGCAGCCCGTTGCAGTCATGTCCCACGAGGCGCTGTCGTTTCTGCGAAACCAGGCCGAGACCGAGCGCCTCAAGGACCTAGTCGGCGACGACCGAAAGATTTCGATCCTGCTGGTCGTACGCAAACCCGAGGACTATCTCCGGTCGTGGAAAGATCAGTTGCAAAAAATGGGCTTCCCGAACGAGAGCCGCCTCCCGACGAGTGTCGGCTACACCGAACCCGACTCATGGCTCGTTGACTACCAGCAACTCATCGATGTCTACACGGCTTCGTTTGGGGCTGAGTCAGTGACAGTTCTCAGCTACGAGGATGAGATGGACCGCTATGGGAGCATCGTGCCCGCTCTCTTGCATGAATGCGGCTACAACCGCGACTCGATCCCGCCAGGATGGGACAGAAAGAGAAATGTGAGCCTGCGCCAGCAATGATCTGACAGCGCACTCAATTCCTGGGGACCCGAAGCCGACCAACGCTGGGAGTGCTGCGAACCCCATTTCGGATGGCCAAGAACCTGAACGGACAGGTACTCACGAGGGATTGCGGCGATGGCCATTGTGCGGCTCCGCCAAGTCGGGCACCATTCCCCGGTAGCCGACACAGGAAAACCGAGATGACATCGCCATTTGCCGAACTGGTCGGAACCGAACTCGGCGTGAGTGAGTGGGTCGAGACGAGCCAAGAGTTCGTCGATGCCTATGCGAGCATGATGGGCGATCGGGGCCCAATCCACAACGAGCCCGATTCGGACGCGGCGAAGGCTCTGGGTGGCACGATCGTGCAGGGCACGCTCCTGATCGGGTCGATCCCTGCCATGCTGCGCGATGTCTACTGGCCGATGGAGGGCATCCAATACCGCCTCCACTACGGCTACGACAAGATCCGGTTCATCAATCCCGTCCCCACCGGTTCTCGGTTCCGGGGGCGGTTCACTCTGGAGGCCGCCGAGCCCCGCGGTGAAGGCGAACGCGTCCGCATCAACGCCACGATCGAGGTTGAGGGCAGCGGCGAACCCGCCGCCATCGCCGAACTGCTCGCCTTCGTGAAATGGGCGCCATGACCACCACCGTCGTCCCGTCACCCCCAGAACGAATCGACCAGTTCGTTGATCACTGGATCACCGACCGACCCGACCAGGAGTTTCTGGTCGGCCCTGATCGCCGGCTCACCTATGCCGAGGCTCGAGTTGAGGTGGATGCGTGCACCGCTGCCCTCGCCGCGGTGGGGGTGGCTCGCGGTGATCGGGTCGGCTATCTCGGTGACGCCACCATCGACTTCTTCATCCACTTTCTCGCTGCTACCAGTCTGGGCGCTATCTGGGTCGGCCTGAACCCGAAGTACCAGGCTGAAGAACTCGCCCATGTGATCAGCGATGCCACGCCATCCATGATCTTTATCGCCGCCGACACCACTTCACTCGATGGTGCGCTGGCCACACCGACCGTCAACGAGGCCTACGGTTCGGCGGTGCCGACTATTGATCTGCGCCGGTCGGGGCTGAGGTCCTGGGTCGATGCAACCGATGGCACGACCGATGTCGACAGCCTTCGGGCTGCGGTCGAATCAACCGACGGCGCCTTCATCGTCTACACCTCAGGCAGTACGGGCCGACCCAAGGGCGCCGTGCTCCCCCACGGCGGCGTCAACCTGTCAGGGGTGATCGGCACCATCGGCCGAGGCTTCATCGACAGCCGAGTCATCTGCAACCTGCCGATCAACCATGTCGGCGCGGTAAGCGACATCTGCATCCGAGCGATGATCGGGGGCGGCACGATCATCATGCAAGACCGCTTTGACCCCGCCCTCATGATGCGCACAGTCGCCGAGGAACAAATCAACCTCTGGGGCGGCGTACCCACGATCTTCCAGATATGCGTCGCCCATCCAGACTTTGCC
>JABIQM010000299.1 GCA_018699415.1 Acidimicrobiaceae bacterium | reverse complement strand
GGGCGTAGAGGGTGTCGGTGCCGGAGTTCGGCAACGTGTATGTGCCGCCACCTGCATAATCAGTGCCGGTACCGTCAGCGGTGGTGTTCCAGCTGGTGAAGGTGTAGCCGTCGCGGGTTGGTGCCGCTGACGGCACGGTCACAGAGGTGCTGCCTCCGGCAGTCATCGTGTTTGGGCCGCCGTCACCGTTATTGGCGTCAAAGACCAGTGAAGCTGACGACTCAAAAACCTGGACGTAACCCTCAGTGTTGTCGCCCCAACCGGCAGATGGAGCACCAATTGCGACGAGTGCTCCATTGCGCGCAAGGGATGTAGAGGATCCAAAAATGTCACCGTTGCCCCTGCCGGTGAATGTAGAGCCGGCTTGAGCCCAGTTCGATAGGTCACCGTCCCAGTCAAAAACTTGAACAGAGTCACCTGTTCCCGCCATCGCATCGCCAGTTGATCCGATTGCGATGCGTTCGCCGTTCGCTGAGATGGATACCGATGATCCCGCTTCGGCCCATGCGGTAACGCCTGAAATATCAGTCCCCATCTGGAGCCAGGAACTGCTGCTGCTGTCCCAGAGGTAGACGCTGGCTTCGCCTGCGGACGATCCGCCATCGTCGTTTGAGGGAGCGCCAATTACGACATGTTCACCGTCTGACGATATCGAAACTGATTCCCCAAAAAAATCGTACTCAGCTTCACCATCGATATCGGGACCGAGTTGATTCCAGTCTGAAGTGCCGCCATCCCACTCAAAAACTCGCACATGTCCCCTGTTCGTCCCTGCGCCATCGTTTGCTGGCGCACCAACCGCTACGCGGTTGCCGTCGGCTGACATCGCTGTAGCGAAACCCGCACGATCCCCCTCGGCCTCGCCCACAAGATCACTTCCGGCTTGTACCCAGCTGGAAGTGTCACTATCCCAATCGAGTATTCGAACAAAGCCGTATCTCGTCCCTCCGCCGTAGGTCTGAGGGACCCCCACTGCGATGCGATTGCCGTCAGCGGACATTGCGACTGACTGACCCAGCCAGTCGGCCAGCACGCTGCCCTCAATATCTTCGCCAGCTTGGCTCCAAGCGTTTCCGTCAAACTCGAAGACTCGTACGTGACCAGTGCCATTAGCCATGCCGTCGTTGTAGGGGGATCCGATAGCAATTCGGTGCCCGTTACCAGATATGGCAACCGAGGTTCCCGACTCATCGCCCCCAGCAACCCCGTCTATGTCTGTACCAACCTGGCCCCACGTCAGGAGGCCGCTGTCCCATTCGAAGACACGCACATGCCCGGCCGCGTTGCCGCTCTCGTCATTTGAGGCAGCACCGATGACAATCCGGCTGCCATCTTCAGCAATCGCAATCGAGGTACCAGAACGGTCAGCTTCGGCTTCGCCCTCAAGATCATTACCGAGTTGATTCCAAACCACAGAACTGGTTGTTTCCATCGCAGCCGCATGGAGCACGGGCATCAGGCAGGCGAGCGTTGTCGCAGCTGCGACAAAGGAGCGGGCGGTGTGCCTCCAACTCCTCCGAGGAGTAACACGGCCGCTCGAAAAGCTTTGGCCGCTAGCTAGGGGATGGATGGGTTTCATTGAGCGCGCCACAAGAGGCTCTTTCATATTTCGAGGACTTCGGCCAAAGGCAGATTACGCCTCGATTGCGGGCCCTTAGGGGATCTTCAGCAAGGATCGGGGCCCGCAGTTCTTACACGGCTTAAGTTGCCCGAAGTGGGCAAGACTCTCGGCCCGGCAGCCCAGACCCGGCGTCAGCACACTCATTTCGTCGAAAACCAGCAGGTCCCTCGCTGTAGCGAGGGACCTGTCCAGCGCGCCCGGAGAGATTCGAACTCCCGGCCTTCTGATCCGTAGTCAGATGCTCTATCCAGCTGAGCTACGGGCGCAATTTGTTGAATCGACCATTGTAGGACCACCGAATCGACTTTCGCGGAGACGGAGGGATTTGAACCCTCGAACGCCTTACGACGTTACTTCCTTAGCAGGGAAGCGCCTTCAACCTGGCTCGGCCACGTCTCCGTGTACCCGAAGGTACGGCTGCGAAGGTTAGCGCTCTCGGTCAGCGCTTCCCACGACATTGAACCCGTTCTGAGTGAATCCGACCTCCACCCCTCGGTTGATACTGACCCAGTCGCGGGCCTCGATGTAAGGCTTGAACGTCGCGGCGATGTCACGCTCGTCCTGCTTGGTCTTGGGACGTTGGAGTTCGTAGAGATGGGGGAACTCGAGCCAGGCCATGCAGGCATCCCATAACCGCATGGCGGCGTCGCCGGTGGGCGGGTCGATCAGTACCGGACCGAACAGGCACTGGTCGCCGATGAACATCGTGGGCACGCCGTAGCCGCCGGCGTCGATCACCTTCTGGTGCTCGTTGCGGACCTCGTCATGGGTGCTCTGATCCGCGATGGCTTCATCGACAAGGGCCGGGTCGAGGCCGATCTCTGCGATGAGGTGCCGGGCAACATCGGGCTCATGGGGACGAAGGCCATCTTCGTGCAGTGCTCGGCCAGCCCGTTCGTACCAGTGGTCGAGATCGTCCATGCTGGAACGGCGAAGCAGAGCGCCAATCCGAAGCATCGACCATCCGTAGGACCACTCACGCTCCCACGGATGCTTCTTTCCCTCGATGCGGTTCACTTCTTCAAGGCTGAAGAACTTCCAATTGATCTCGATGCCGTTTTGGGATCGGACGTCGCGAATCCACTTGGCCGTCTGATAGGCGTAGGGGCACATGACGTCGAAATGAAAGTCGACTGTTGTCACCTGGGGCTGCATGGAGCCAGCGTAG
>JABIQM010000083.1 GCA_018699415.1 Acidimicrobiaceae bacterium | reverse complement strand
CCCGTTGCCGCTGGTCCTGCACTCTGTCCAAAGGCCATAGCCCAGTCTGGCTTGCCGGGCGACTAGTCGGCCGGATTCGCCTGGTCATGGGGGGCGGCGGTACGCGACCCCAGCCTGCGACCATCGTCGGCGTTCATGGAGAACGCCAGGGCCAGGCCAAGCAGTGCCAGCGGCATCTGCCACGCAAGCGCCAACCGAATGTCGTCAAACGCTTCGGCCAGAGCGCCGACCGCCGGTTGTGCCAAAGCTGTCATTACACCCGACACACCAAAAACGATGCCGGTCGCGGCGCCCGTGCGTTCCGCCGATGCCAGCTGGCTCGCTTGGGCGAGTGATACCGGAAACAGGCTGAACTCAAAGAAGGCAATACCCGCAATAGCGACCAGCGAAACCGGCCCTGAACTAACGGCAAAGACGCCCATCAACAGAATGGTCGACACCGCCGCGATCTGTAGCACGCGGATTCCACCAATCCTGTCGTAAGCCCATCCTCCCAGCGGCTGGGATACCGCGCCTCCCACCAGGATTACGGTGAGCAGCACACCGGCGCTCGTACTGCTCCAGCCTTCGTCAACGAGCATCTTCACGAAGAACACCAGGAAACTGCGGCCAACCGTGCCAACGACACCAAAGGCCAAGGCTGCGACGAGCAAAGGCCGGGTCAGCGACCCGCGCAAGGTCGCAGATGGAGACGGCGCTGTCTCTTCAAGACGGAAACGAACAACCACCGCGGCGAGAACCATAGGCACCGCGACCGCAGCCATCGCCCACCGCCACCCAAACCACGCAACCATCAAAACAACCGCGGCAGGAGCGGCAAAGTGACCGATCGAACCGCCCCATCCATGAATACCGAGCGACCGACCCCGACGTTCCGGGTACGCATTGACGATAAACGCCGTGGCCTGCGGATGGTATGTCGCTTGTCCGAGACCGCAGAGAAGGCTCACGGCAACAATAAACCAGAACGTCGGGGCCACTGCCATAGCGAGAAACCCGCCGGCGCCGACCACAAAACCGGCAACCAGCACAAACCGACGCCGGCCAGCGCGATCGGCATAGTTGCCCGCAGCCGGTTGCAGCACACCCGTCAATAAGACAAAGGCGAAGGAGAGCACCCCGAGGTCGGCATAGTCGAGGTCAAACTCCTCGGCCACCGCAGGAAGAAACGCAGGAAGCACCGTCGAGCCGAAATCGTTGACGACATGGGCACCAACCAACACCGTCAGAACGGTTCTCGGACGCGGCAGCATGATCCTAATTCTGCCAGATACCTGGCATCGAATAGCGTTCTGGCTGAACCGTCCAAAGGAGAGATGAATGATCGTCGAGTCACTGCTTCCGTTGGGCAAGCTTGATCCGGGGCTTCGCGAGCCCGAGACACCGCTCGATATTCGACGCTTCGCCGAACTCGCCCAAACCGCAGAAGACGTGGGACTCGACGCGATCCTGGTCGAGGAAACCAAGGACGACCCGTTCCAGCTGCTCGCCCTCGGTGCCAGCACAACCTCCTCGATCCAGCTCGGAACGTCAGTGGCCATGGCCTTCCCGCGCAGCCCAACAGCCACAGCGCTCTCGGCATGGTCGCTGTCAAAACTTTCGGACGGTCGCTTCATCCTTGGGCTCGGCTCTCAGGTCCGCGCCCACATCGAGCGACGCTACGGACTTCCCTGGCACGCCCCCGCTCCATGGATGCGGGACTACATCAACGCCATGCGCGCCGTCTGGGGTTGCTGGCAGAACGGCACGAAGCTGGACTTCAGCAGCGACCACTACAACCTCAACGTGATGGTGCCGCTATTCGATCCCGGCCCAATCGAGCAACCGAATATCCCGATTCATATCGCCGCCATTGGTCCCAACATGGTTGCGCTCGCTGGCGAGGTCGCCGACGGCGTTCGCCTTCACCCCGTGTGCACGCCGAGGTTCATCGATGAAGAAGTTCTTCCCAATCTGGCCCGCGGCGCCGCCCGCACAAACCGCGACGTCGACAAGGTGGAGGTCTGCATGAAGCCACTCATCGGCACAGCCGCTGACCAGACCCGACTCGACAAGGTCACAGAGTCGGTCCGAGCACGGGTCGCCTTCTACCTCTCGACGCCCTCCTACCGTCGCACGTTCCGGCTTCACGGCTGGGAAGACATCGCGGAGCACGCCTCCGTCCTTTCACGCAACCAGCAATGGGAGGACCTCCCCGGTCTGGTCAGCGACGAAATGCTCCACACGGTCGCCACAATCGGGACCTTCGACGAGATCGCCGACAAGCTCAACGAGCGCTACGCCAACCGTGTTCAGCGGATCGAATTTTCCATACCCGTGGAAACCCCCGACGATGCCGACCAACTGCGGGACATCCTCGCCAAGCTCCGCTAGACGGCCAACGAATACTCGATCCCGGCTTTCGTTCGCCCCTGCTCGATGAAGAGCCCAAGCGGACGCAGGCAGTAAGCCATTTGCTGAGCGACGCCACGACCGATCCCCGCACGACGTGCCAGATCGGCGGTAGTGAACACCGGCGGCAAACCATCCGGAACCAACTCGAGCAAGTCACGCCCCTCATCAAAGCGGTGTCGACCAAGAATCTCACGGAGCTGGCGATCCTCGGTGCGGAACCCACCCCTCCCCCGCCGAACCTTCGCATCCGCCACCTGAATCTTGGTGACTGCAACCAACACGACCTCCAAACTCAGGTTCGGATGATCGACAAGCGTGGGGATGCTGACCAGCTCCGCGAAAAGGTCATAGACCGAACCATGCTTTGGTGATTTGCGCGGCGTGACCCCGGGCTTTTGGAGGTACGTCTCGACGGCAATGGGGTAGACGACCACTATCTGGTTGCTCGGGAGCAAGTGGTCAAGCTTCTTGCCCATCGCGCCGAACGACCCAGTCTGAATCTCAATCAGTGAACCATCGCGAACGATGTCAATGACGAACCCGTCGAGCGGAACCTCGAAGCGATCACCCGGCTCTGCGTAGTCGGCCTTCAACGCAGCATGAAGCGAGCCCTCATTAAGCGTGCCGATATGGGGGTCGCGGTCGATCTGGCGAGACTAGTCAGGTCCTGCTTAGCTGGAGAACGACACCAGGCTGCCACCGTCGAGGACGAT
>JABIQM010000084.1 GCA_018699415.1 Acidimicrobiaceae bacterium | reverse complement strand
CGCTCACACTGCCGACCTCCTCATGGTCGAACAGTCCGATCATGGGGATACGGGAACCCGGCGCCTCCGCCGCGGCCATCAGCGCGTCGACAGCAAGAAAGCATGACAGTTGGTTGTCTACTCGAGCGGTGGCTATGAACTCCTCATTGAGTCCAACGATGGCGGCAGGCGCGAGGTCAAACGGCATGGCGTCCCATGACACGATGTCGTCAACGCTGGTATCGAGTCTCGTGGCGAGATAGCTCCGGAAGTCGGCTGCGCTGGCGATACCGCCCCAGACGGGCACCATATGGCGCTGCCGGTTGAGTTTGAGGCCCTTGTCGCTGATCTCGTCATCGAGATGAATCGCCAGTTGGGGGAGGCGAAGGATCGGTCGGTCATCCCGGAAGAGTCGTACCGTCAGTCCATCTGGGGTGCGAACCACTACCCGTCCAGCCAACCCCAGATCACGATCTAGCCACGAGTTGAGAAGTGCACCTCCGTACACCTCTACACCCAACTGTTTCCAGCCGGCCGTCTGGTTGTCAGGGCTTGGTTTGATTCGCAGGTTCGGGCTGTCGGTGTGGGCGCCCACAATGCGATAGCCGGACGCCGCATGGTGATCAGGTGACGTCGCCCAGGCGATCAAGGCACCGCCGTCGTGCCAGAATTGACGACCGGGTACCAACGCGCTGGCCTTGCTCACGTCGATGAATCCGGCAGTTTCAAGTTGAGCAATCACAGTCTCGACGGCGTGGTACGGCGTGGGTGATGCGTCGAAGCGGGGAAGAAGCGAAGCGGCGACTGCGAGATCGGGCTGAGTCATGACCCCATCATGGCGCACGGCCAAGCCAACTGGTCGATCGGACCCGATACTGGCTATCCTGCGTATTCCTGGAAGCCGGGCCAACGACGTCCCCGCCTCCGATCGGCCCCTTGCGGGCCGCGTTCGTAGGAAGAAAGACGTCCCGATGCACGTTCCGCCCATTTCTAACGGCCTACCCCGGCCTCAGGGGCTCTATCACCCGCGCCACGAGCACGACAGTTGTGGAGTCAACTTTGTTTGTGACCTCCATGGCCGTGCCAGCCACGACATCGTCGCCAAGGGCATCGGTGCCTTGTGTGCAATGGAACACCGTGGAGCCCAGGGCGCCGACATCAACACCGGTGATGGAGCGGGCATCCTGATCCAAATTCCCGATCGTTTCTATCGCGACCTGATCGCCTTTGACCTTCCCCCCATGGGCTCATATGCAACCGGCATTGCGTTCCTACCGCAGGATTCCGGTACGGCAGCACACGCCCAAGCCGCCGTCGATCAGATCCTCACAGAGGAAGGACTCCACGTCATTGGTTGGCGCGATGTCGAGGTCGATCAGTCGATCCTTGGCTCAGCGTCTTTGATGACCATGCCCACCTTCCGTCAGGTATTTGTTTCGGCTGAGCGTCTCAGTGGGATAGCACTCGACCGGCGGGCGTACGTGGCCCGTAAACGGATCGAGCATGAGATCCGCGTACCCACTGGGCGCAACACGGTCGATGAAGCGATGGGAGGGGCCTCTGAAACCCATGACGGTGTCTACTTCCCGTCCCTGAGCGCTCGCACCATCGTCTACAAGGGGATGCTCACCACGCCCCAACTCGCAGCCTTCTACCCCGAACTCATGGATGCGAGGGTCGAGAGCGCCCTCGCGTTGGTGCACAGTCGCTTCTCGACCAATACGTTCCCGTCTTGGCCGTTGGCGCACCCGTATCGGTTCATCGCCCACAACGGCGAGATCAACACCATCCAGGGCAACCGAAACTGGATGCGCGCCCGTGAGGCCCTACTCGACAGTCCCCATCTTCCGGGTCTGGAGCGTGGATTCCCGATCTGTACACCGGGGGCCAGCGATACCGCAGGATTTGATGAGGCCCTCGAATTATTGACCCTCGGCGGCTACCCGTTGGAAGAGGCCATCCTGATGATGATCCCGGAGCCGTGGGAGCATCATGAGGAGATGGACGAGAGCCGTAAGGCGTTCTATCAGTACAACGCTGCTCGCATGGAACCGTGGGATGGTCCGGCCTCCATTGCGTTCACAGACGGCAGCGTCATAGGCGCGGTGCTCGACCGCAATGGTCTGCGCCCGTCTCGCTACTGGGTCACCGCCGACGGCCTCGTGGTCATGGCGAGCGAGGTCGGTGTTGTCGATCTTCCCCAGGAGACCATCGTTGAGAAAGGCCGTCTGCAGCCCGGTCGCATGTTCTTGATCGACACGGAGGAGGGTCGAATAATTCGCGATGATGAACTCAAAGTTCGCATCTCGAATGCTCGACCCTATGGCGAGTGGATCGCTCAGAACCTGGTCACCTTGGGCGACCTTCCTGGAGCTTCGCCCAGGCCGACTGATGAGGGCACACTCGTGCAACGTCAGGCAGAGTACGGCTACACCATTGAAGAGAAAAAGCTGCTCCTCGCTCCGATGGCTCGAGATGCCAAAGAGGCGACCGGGTCAATGGGCACTGATACACCGATTGCCGTGCTGTCGAGCCGGCCGAGGCAGCTGAGCGACTACTTCCAGCAGCTATTTGCTCAGGTCACCAACCCGCCTCTGGACGCAATCCGAGAGAGGCTGGTGACGTCTTTGTTCGCCCGCGTTGGCCCCGAGGCCAACCTCTTCGATCCCACACCCGAAGCATGCCGGACGATCCATCTCGACAACCCCATCGTCACAGACGGTGAATTTGCTCGCATCGCAGCGCTCAACGGCAACGAGGGGTCCGCCGGTTTTATCGCAGCGGAGCTCTCTACGCGTTATTTGGTCGCTGGCGGGGGAGAGGCGATGGCTGCAGCGCTCCTGCGCATCCGTGCCGAGGCTGACGCGGCGATTGCTGACGGCGCCACGGTGCTCATCTTGTCTGATCGCGGTGGCGACAAGTCCAGTGCCTCACTGCCGTCTCTACTCGCCACGAGCGCTCTACATCATCACCTGGTGCGGAATCAGACTCGAACACGGGCCGGACTCGTGGTTCACGCTGGCGACGTCCGAGAGATTCATCACATCTGTCTGTTACTGGGCTACGGCGCCAACGCCATCAATCCGTATCTTGCATTCGCCACGCTCACCGACATGGTCCAAAGCGGAGCCCACGGGCTCGATGCATCCATGGATCCAACCGCGGCGCACGACAACTACATCGCCGCCGCCGGGACCGGCATTCTTAAGGTGATGTCGAAGATGGGCATCAGCACCGTGGCGTCGTACACGGGTGCGCAAATCTTCGAGGCCATCGGCTTGGCTACCGACGTTGTCGACGAGTACTTCACTGGCACAGTGAGTCGACTCGGTGGTATTGGTCTCGATGTGATCGCTGACGAGGTCGCGGCGCGTCACGCCCTGGCATACCCCTCCAACCCTTCAGAGCGCGCCCACCGCACACTCGAGGTCGGCGGCGAATATCAATGGCGTCGCGAAGGTGAATACCACCTGTTCAACCCAGACACCGTCTTCAAGTTGCAGCACGCCACTCGTGAGGGCCGTTACGACATCTTCAAGGAGTACACGGCCGCCGTTGACGACCAGTCGACGCGCCTCGGCACGCTGCGCGGACTCTTTCGTTTCCGTGACGGTGTGCGGCCCTCGATCCCCATCGACACGGTCGAGCCAAGTGAGTCGATCATCAAACGCTTCTCGACTGGAGCCATGAGCTACGGCTCGATTTCCTCGGAAGCACACGAGACCCTGGCAATTGCCATGAACCGCATCGGGGCCAAGTCCAACACCGGTGAGGGTGGCGAAGACGTTGACCGCTTCGAAATGGACGACAACGGTGATCTCCGTCGAAGCGCGATCAAGCAGGCCGCTTCTGGCCGGTTCGGAGTGACCTCTGAGTATCTGGTCAATGCCGATGACATTCAGATCAAGATGGCGCAGGGTGCAAAACCCGGCGAAGGCGGACAGCTTCCCGGTCACAAGGTGTATCCGTGGATCGCCAAAACCCGTCATTCCACTCCCGGCGTCGGTCTGATCTCTCCGCCACCGCACCATGACATTTATTCGATTGAAGATCTGGCCCAGCTGATCCACGATCTGAAGAATGCCAATCCGAACGCCCGCATCCATGTGAAGCTCGTGGCCGAGGTTGGCGTGGGTACTGTGGCCGCTGGCGTCTCAAAGGCTCATGCAGATGTGGTCCTGGTTTCGGGACACGATGGCGGGACTGGAGCTTCGCCACAAACCTCCATCAAACATGCGGGTGCTCCCTGGGAACTCGGTCTGGCCGAGACCCAGCAAACTTTGCTCCTCAACGATCTACGTGACCGGATCGTTGTGCAGACCGATGGCCAACTAAAGACCGGTCGAGATGTCATGATCGCCACCCTGCTCGGCGCAGAAGAGTTCGGTTTCGCCACAGCGCCGCTCGTGGTTATGGGATGCGTCATGATGCGGGTCTGTCATCTCGACACGTGTCCTGTCGGTGTGGCGACTCAGAATCCCGAGTTGCGGGCCAAGTTCAGCGGGGAACCGGAGTTTGTGGTCAACTTCTTCGAGTACATCGCTGAGGAAGTCCGCGAACTCATGGCAGAGCTTGGGTTTCGCACACTCGACGAGGCGATCGGCCAGGTCGAGGTGCTCGACACCTCGGATGCAGTCGAGCACTGGAAGGCCGAAGGCCTCGATCTCTCGCCTATTCTCCACCTTCCAGCCATTGCCCGCGAGTCGCGCAGACACCAATGGAAGGAACAGGACCATGGTCTGGAACTCGCACTTGACCAGACTCTGATTCAGCTCGCCGATGGCGCTCTGCAGGACGGTCGTCCTGTCAGCATCGATATTCCGGTCCGCAACGTCAACCGCACCGTCGGCACTCTGCTCGGCCACGAGGTCACACGTCGGTATGGCGGTTCGGGATTGCCCGATGACACCATCGTCGTCAACCTGACGGGCTCTGCGGGCAACAGCATGGGTGCGTTCGTCCCCAGGGGAATTTCGCTACGCCTCGAGGGCGACGCCAACGACTATGTCGGCAAGGGACTCTCGGGGGGACGCATCATTGTGCGTCCCCCGGCAGTGGCGCCGTTCGTCGCCGAGGACAACGTCATCGCTGGCAACGTGATCCTGTATGGGGCCACGGCCGGGGAAGTCTTCCTGCGAGGCAAAGTGGGAGAACGCTTCTGTGTCCGCAACTCAGGAGCCATTGCCGTGGTCGAGGGGGTAGGGGACCATGCGTGCGAATACATGACGGGGGGACGAGCGGTGATACTGGGACCTACCGGCCGGAACTTCGCGGCCGGTATGAGTGGAGGTATGGCGTTCGTTCACGACCCCGAAGGCATCTTCCCCCGACGTCTGAATACGGAGATGGTCGCGATCGAACCGCTTACCGACGACGACAAGGCGTGGCTCCACGACCGAGTGGACAAGCACCACCATGAGACTGGAAGCGCTATCGCCGATCGTCTCCTTGGCGACTGGAGGACATCGATCACCCAGTTCGTGAAGGTGATGCCAGTCGACTATCGCAGGGTGCTTCAAGCCCAAGCAGAAGCCCGAGCAACGGGCCAGGACGAGACCGAGGCCATCATGGCAGCGGCTCGAGGGTAAGGGACGCACCATGGCTGATCCAAGAGGGTTCATGAAGCACGAGCGGGAACTCCCGTCTCATCGTCCGGTTCCCGTTCGCCTGAAGGACTGGAACGAGGTGTACGAAGACTTTCCTGAAGACAAGCTCCGCGCTCAGGCAAGCCGCTGCATGGACTGTGGGATCCCGTTCTGCACAAACGGCTGCCCGCTGGGCAACATCATCCCTGACTGGAATGATCTGACCTATCAGGGGCAGTGGCGCTCAGCCATAGAGCGGCTCCACAGCACTAATAACTTTCCGGAATTCACGGGCCGACTGTGCCCGGCTCCGTGCGAGGCAGCGTGTGTGCTCGGTATCCACGAACCGCCGGTAGCGATCAAGCGAATCGAGGTGGAGATCGTCGATCGAGCGTGGGATGAAGGATGGATCACTCCAGAACTTGCGGCCGAAAGCACCGAGAAGCGCGTCGCCGTCATCGGATCGGGCCCTGCCGGGCTTGCCACCGCACAGCAACTCACCCGGGCCGGTCACATGGTCGTCGTCTTCGAACGCTCCGATCGCATTGGAGGGCTGCTGCGCTATGGCATTCCTGAATTCAAAATGGAGAAGCGCCACCTCGACCGACGCTTGGAGCAGATGCAAGCAGAAGGCACTGAATTTCGTGTCAATGTCGACGTTGGCGTTGATGTCACCGCCGATCAGTTACAGGGCGACTTCGATGCCGTCGTTCTGGCCTGTGGTGCAACCCAGCCACGGGATCTTCCGATTCCCGGTCGCGAGTTGGGCGGAGTTCATCAGGCAATGGAGTTCCTGCCCGGGGCGAACAAGGTCCAGGAGGGGGACCTTGTTGATGCACCCATCAGTGCTGCGGGGAAGGACGTCATTATCATCGGTGGTGGGGACACCGGTGCCGACTGCCTCGGAACCTCGCATCGTCACGGGGCACGATCGGTCCATCAGTTCGAGATAATGCCACGACCCCCCGACTCTCGTCCCAACGCCAACCCGTGGCCCACCTGGCCGATGATCTATCGGGTGAGCTCCGCACATGAAGAAGGCGGTGACCGCGAGTACGCCATCAACACAGTGCAGTTCTTGGGGGACGACGACGGTGATGTCGCGAGCCTTGAGACCGTGCGCGTTGAGCAGACATTTCAAGATGGTCAGATGAGCTTCGAACCGGTTCCCGGAACTCAGCAGATCTTCCCCGCTCAGCGCGTATTCCTCGCAATGGGCTTCACCGGGCCAGAGCAAGGCCCGTTACTCCAACAGTTTGGGGTCGATCTCACAGCTCGCGGTAATGTCGAACGTAACGATCAATGGCAAACCAACGTCGATGGCGTGTTCGTGGCCGGCGACATGGGTCGCGGCCAAAGTCTCATCGTGTGGGCGATCGCAGAGGGTCGTTCTGCGGCCGCTGCCGTCGATGAGTGGCTCATGAGTTCCACGCAGCTTCCGTCTCCCATACTGCCCACTGCTGCGCCACAGCGCTAAGACGACGGCCGGTCCATATAGGCCGTACGTATCAGTCATTTCCGGGGAGCCCTCAACTCGCCGCTGAACTGTCCGACGTCATTTATGAGTACCCGATCGGGTTCGCATGACGCGTCAGAGGCAGTCCTTCAATGTTCAAGAGGATCAAGATCCGCGGCAAGCTGCTCTTGCTGCTCGCTGCACCCTTGATGGCCGTTCTGTTCTTGGCGTTCTTGGGCATTGTTGACCGGACTGAAATTATCGACGCTCGGACAGAGAATGCTCGGCTAGCCGAATTCGCCCAAGCCAATGCCGACCTGTCGGTGACGTTCCAGATCGAGCGCTTCCAAACGCTGCTAACCAACCAATTGGCTCTCCCCGGTGATGGGCGTCGTCCCGACCAGCTCGCGACTGACGAGCAAGTCATCACGTGGTTGGACACTGTCGCCGAATCACTGGGCAGTATCGAGTCCACCGAGCTCCGCAGTCAGACCATCACAATTCGGGCCTGGGTCACGGACCTGATCACCAACGAACGCACCGAGCGATATCAACCGGTTGCTCTCTCGGCCGAGCTCAACAAGATCTCCGCAGAGTTGCAGACGCTGAACTCGGAGCTCATCGCTGAGGCCGGGGACCTTCAACTCTTCCGTGCCCTCGATCTCAGCGCAGAAGTTGGCAGCATCCAGGAGTCCTTGGCCGAAATGGCCTTCATTGGCTCAGACGCGATCTCTGTTGGACAACTCATGACAAGCGGAGCAAGCGCTATTGACTCCGCAACGTCATCTATTGGCAACCGGATCCGCAGCATTCGCGGTAGCGCCGCCGCTCAGTACGTTGGCATTCTTGACCAACTCCAAGACGCTGGCTCGCTTCCGTCCTATGACGGTGGCACCGTGAACCGATCAGGGCCATGGGTTCCGGGCGCCGCACTTCTCGAAGCCATCGACAGCGGCGCCGGGATCGGTGCCGTCAATTGGGTGAGCGACAATGAAGAGCGCTTTCTTGCTGTCTCTTCTCTGTCCAACGCCATGCTCTGGGATGCCAGTGCCGAAGCGGATCTCGCCTCGGCGGCGGCCACCGACGAAGCTCGATCCTTCCTGGTTCTTGCCGGTTCAGTCGTCCTCTTCGCTCTTCTACTGGCGTTCATGGTGGGCCGCTCTGTGTCTCGCCCGCTCACCGAACTGACCAAGAGCGCCGAGCAACTCTCCACCGAAGAACTCCCGGCTATGGTCGAATCTCTCCGCACTGCCGGTCGTACCAAGTCTGCGAAGCTCACGCCAATCAAGGCGAAGGGGCGAGACGAGGTTGCGTCCCTGTCCCGTGCCTTCTCTGAGATTCAAACCATGACCACGAAGGTCGCCGA
The DNA here is from genome assembly GCA_018699415.1 of Acidimicrobiaceae bacterium. Classification (GTDB taxonomy): domain Bacteria; phylum Actinomycetota; class Acidimicrobiia; order Acidimicrobiales; family Aldehydirespiratoraceae; genus JAACCU01. Next base: position 4,234 of record JABIQM010000084.1, on the reverse strand, counting down.
CGACCAGAGACAGCTCCTGCGACGTGGTATCTCGGACATCTTCGTGAACCTGGCACGTCGCAATCAGAGCCTCCTCGACCGCCAAATCGAATTCATTGACCAGCTTGAAGCGCAGGAAGAGAATCCTGATGTTCTTGAGAATTTGTTCCGCTTGGATCATCTTGCTACTCGAATGCGACGCAACGCCGAGTCCCTGCTCGTTTTGGCCGGAGCGGAGCCGGCTCGCCGCCGTGGTCGACCGGTAGATCTGGCCGATGTCGTTCGTGTAGCTATGGGCGAGATCGAAGACTTCAGCCGCATCCAGCTCGTCTCAATCGATCCGGCCACTGTGGCTGCCTCCGTCGCCGTCGACCTTGCCCACCTCATGTCGGAGCTGATGGAGAATGCGACCCAGTTCTCGCCGCCCGATACCGGTGTTGACGTTGTCGGCATTCGTCGTACCGACGGCTCTTACCAAATAACGCTTGCCGACCGGGGCATAGGTATGCGCGGTGAGCAGTTACTCAACGCCAACAAGACGCTTGATGAGCCACCGATTATTGGTCTTGACCTACGCCGCTCACTCGGATTGACCGTGGTCTCGCAACTCGCGCACCGTCGGGGCATTGGCGTGCGTCTCGTGAGCGGTACCGCGGGTGGCCTATCAGCAGTCGTCACTGTCCCCGCGGAGATGGTGGGCAACCCGAGCGAGACTGAGACTCCAACTGTTCCACCCACAGCTAGCGCCGATGAGCCCCGGATGCCGGCTGTGGCACCTGATCTTTCACCGCCCACTGTGCCGGTATTCGGCGCCCCAGTCGAAGCGCTCGATACCTTCGACACGTTGCCCGCCAACGGCAATGCGGTTCGGTTCGCAGCCATCGACGCCGCAACACCGCCCGAACCTGTTGCGCATCGGCTCATCGCCGATGGGGGAGCTGACGGCCAGGCTGTTACCAAGGCCGGCCTGATCCGACGGACCCCGAAGCAGGTCGGCGTTGCAGACACCTCCCACTACTTCCCCGGGCCAGACCGAGATGCTCAAGCCTCCGGGCCGGTGAGCCGATCCCCTGAGGAGGTGCGGCGCGTACTCACGCAGTATCGCGCCGGCCTACGCAAGGGGCGGTCTCCCCAACCACTCGGCGACAACCCAAACCGACCTAGCCGAGGAATCGCATGAGCAACATGAGCAGCGCAGCCATCAATGTCAACTGGCTCGTGGCCAACTTTGTCGAGAGAGTGCCAGGCGTCAGCGAGGCGGTCGTCGTCTCGTCGGACGGCCTACCAATTGCAATATCTGATGGGCTTGATCGCGATGCTGCCGATCGCTTTGCGGCGGTCGCATCAGGGCTTATCGGTCTTGCCTACGGCGCCGCCGGACGCTTCGGTGGTGGCCGAGTCAACGAGGTCATCATCGAGATGGAGCACGCCTTCCTCTTCGTTACGGGCGTAAGCGACGGTTCATGCCTTGCGCTCGTTGCCGACGCTGAGTGTGATGTGGGACTTGTCGGTTATGAGATGGCAGTTTTGGTTGAGAAGACCGGTCAGTTCCTCACCCCTCAACTTCGCGCCGAACTGCAAAGCTCTCTGCCGCGATGACAGACGGTACCCTCGAAGCTCGGCTCCGTGTACGCCCGTACGCGCTGACCGGCGGCCGCGTCCGATCCTCGATAGAACTGCCGCTTGAGACGATCGTTCGCGTCACCTCGCGGGGCGAGGCCAGCACTTCCGAGCTTGCCTCAGAACGGCAACAGATTTGTCGCATCTGCACAGATCTGTCGTCAATTGCTGAGGTTTCAGCACATCTCAAGTTGCCCCTCGGCGTCGTCCGCGTTCTGGTGGGCGACATGGTCACGGAGGGATTCCTTGAGGCCAACGCAACGGTCATGACAGCCGACCAAGACCCCCGACCTGACCTCCGCCTCCTCGAAAGGGTCCTCGATGGCCTTCAAGCGCTCTGACCCCACACGGGAAACTGGCGGCGCGATGCCGATCCCCGTAAAGATCGTAGTTGCCGGGGGCTACGCCGTGGGTAAGACAACCTTTGTCGGTTCGATTAGCGAAATTGAACCACTCACTACCGAGGCATCGCTCACGTCTCATAGCGCCGGCGTCGACATTGCTGGCGCGGCATCCAAGACAACCACCACGGTCGCAATGGATTTTGGACGAATCGGCCTCGGCGACGATCTGATTCTCTACTTGTTCGGCACCCCAGGCCAGGACCGATTTCACTTCATGTGGGATGACCTCGTACGGGGTGCGATCGGCGCCGTGGTTCTCGTCGATACGTCACGATTGGAAGACTGCTTCGCTGCCGTCGACTACTTCGAGTCGGCGGGTCTTCCGTTCGTGGTCGCAGTGAACGCGTTCTTCGGGAGAATTCACCACTCGCTGGAGGACGTTCGCGAGGCGCTCGCAATTCCTGCCGGCGTGCCGATGATGGTGACGGACGCTCGTGATCGCGCGTCCACCAAGGCCACCTTGCTTGAGTTGGCGCAGCACGCGCTCGCGAATGCCAACGCACCTTCCTGACCTCCCTAGCCCTCGCCAGCGCATCGGAGCGTCCACGGAGCATCAAACAATCCGTGGCATCGTAGGCGGCGTTCAGAACGCCCATTCCTTGGAGTCCTCCCAACGTGCCTTCCGTCGCCCCGATCACCGTTGTGCTGGTCCATCGCAATAGTGTCGAGTCGATTCGTTTGACGCTGAATGCTTTTCGAGGCCAGACCGTGGCGACGGAACTGCTCGTCGTCGACAGCGGCTCCGAACATGACATCGAATCGAGCCTTCGGTCACTTGTCGAGGCCGATGAGTTGATAGCGGTTGGGCACAATGTCGGCTTTGGCCCAGGGGCCAACGTGGGTCTACGCCGCTGGCTTCGTGAGTCAACGGGGGAGTGGTGTGCGATAGCCCCTCATGACGCGCTTCCAGACCCTGACACCTTGGAGAAGATCCTCGACGCAGTGAAGGAACGGCCCTTCGTCGGCCTGGTGAGCGCTGACGTCGGCGACCCGGGTCGCCCCATCATCGAACCGTTTCTCGGTCCGATCGATGCACCCGCCACCGGCACAGGCGGCCTTGAGTTCGCCGACTATCCGCACGGCACCTTGATGCTTGTTCGCCGACGCTGCATTGAAGAGGTGGGACTGTTCGACGAGCGCTATTTCGCGTATTGCGAAGAGGCCGAGTTGGCCCTGCGAGCACGGGCCGCCGGATGGCAGTCGGGGATCGTTCGCGGCGCCATGGTGCACAACCCAGGCATGAGTACCAATGTCGAGCGTGTCGCCTACTTGCAGCACCGCAACACGCTCCTGATGCTCCGAGAGCATTTCGGACGCTGGAATGCATGGTTTCGCCTCGGGATGGCGCTCATTCAGTTGCCAATCGGGCTCGTGTACCCGCGTGCACGGGGGTTGCACTGGTCGCCGACTGGCCGTCTGAAAGGCATACGGGATTTCGTTCGCGGCCGCTACGGGCCACCGGCACGCGATGTTCGAGGCGCGTGATCTGGTCGATTCAACCGGCTCTGGCGAGAACGCTATGGTCTGGGTATGGAGTCGTCACTGTTCGTCTGCCCGCGTTGTGAGTCCGAGGTTGAAGAAGACTATTACGGGCCGTGTACGTCATGCCGCGGCGAGCTTCGTGCATCGCAGGGCACCGACCAGCAGGCTGTGGCGGCTGCGGAGTACGTGCCCAAGATGAACGTCACACCGAATGCGGTCGCTCTAAAGGACGATTGAGCAGACCAAGAGGCTGGCAACGACCCGTAAAAAGGACGAAGTCCCGAGTAGCCTTCCGGCTTTCGCCAGTCAACTCCTCGGGACTCCGAGATCGACACCATCACCCAGCTCGGTGGACCCGACGGCCTACTTCGCTTTCTGGAGCGGTCTCCCTTACGTGGGATTCCGCCCTGCTCAACTCCCGTGAGGACGTCCCTCTCGATTGTTGCACTGAATCAACCATCGATACCCGGCGGTATCTAGCCCGCTTCACGCCACCTCGATCCCCGTCGGAACCATTGTGTTGTGATGCGACCCGACATCTCCCGGCTTCAAATACCTCCCGGCCCGACCTCACACCCGACGGTGTGCGCCCGACAACCTGATGGTTCTCCGCTGAGCGAGATCTCTCCGGTCCTCCCATTGCCTCCCTCGTCAGGATGCTCCGTTTGGTCCTTTGACACCTCGACGATGTCTCTGGTTAATCCACCGTCTCCCGAGGGATCCGGCCTGATCTTGCCGTGTCGGCCCGG
>JABIQM010000287.1 GCA_018699415.1 Acidimicrobiaceae bacterium | reverse complement strand
TGCGCCTATGACCTGCCCGGGTGGCAGGCACTGCAGAACGAACTCCACGCTGACGGTCACACCGATTTCCAGGTGATTGCCATCGCTATCGACGAGGACACTGAAGCGATCCGCGGATTCGCCGACGGCATCGACTTCCCTGTGCTCATGGACGCTGACCATCTGGTCACCGAACTTTACGCGATCTCTAATGTTCCTACGGTGGTGATGATCGACGAGGCCGATCGGATCGTGTATCCCAACTGGGCCGCATTCGGATGCGACCTGTTCCGCGAGTTCACCGGGATCGACTCAGACCGCCAGCACGACCGCATCCGCGACTGGGTTCGCACTGGTTCGGTCGACGTGTCCGACGACCAGATCCGCGACTCCGTCGGAGATCTGAATGTCGACGAAGAAGCGGCCCGACTCCACTTTCGAATCGCCAGCGAACTTCGTCGCCGTGGCGACGAGGTCGGGGCGGCTCGCAACTTCGAACGAGCAGGCCGGTTGGCGCCGCACGATTGGACGATCCGCCGGGCAGCGTTGCCGCTCCAGGACAAAGATCCGTTCGGTGAAAACTTCATGGTTCTGTATGAAGAGGCAGAGGCTGCAGGTAGCCCGTATCACGGAGTACGGGGCTACTGAGCCAGGTACTTCAGTTCGATCGGACCCTTCGGGCCCGATGTGTCAACGTCGCTGTTAAGGCGGCGCTCTTCGCCTCGTTCGCCATCGCGCTCACTGTTCCCCTTGACGTGCTCGAGGGGAAGGCGATGGGTTTTCGAGCCCCGCTGTTTCTCGCGTCGGCAGTCCTCGTTCCACTCATCGGCCGCCGGCGCCGCTGGAGCCCTTATGCCCATGTAGGCGATGCTCTGCTGGCGGCTCCGTTCCTCCTCGACACGCTGGGGAATCTGCTGGGGATCTATGACGAGTACCCCCAAACCGATGACGTCTTGCATGCTGTCAATTGGGTCCTGTTGGTGGCTGCATTCCACGCATTCCGCTTCCGGAACGTGACTGACCGCCGTGACGCCGTGCTACTCGGCTATGGCGTCGGGGCGCTTGCGATTGTGTGGTGGGAGATCATGGAGTGGTTGGTTTCCGATGACGGCATCGGGGGTGCCGGGGCGCTCACGCTGACATACGGTGACACCATTGGTGACCTCCTGTTGTCTTCAACCGGTGGGCTGGTGGGTTCGGTGCTGGCGGTTCGCTGGTTGGGTCCCCGTCGGTAGATCCATAGCGGCGCCACACATGCGGCGACTCGAGACGACAGTGCCTCCACTCATTTGGATGCTCGCGGGTGGGCTTGTGTCCTGGCTCGATTGTGGTGAGCGCCCAACGCGGAACGGCCGCCCCGTGGTGAGCGGGACGGCCGTTTGAGGTCACCCGCTGGTGAGGCGGGTGGGGTGTTGAGTTTGGTGGACTAGAAGTCCTCGTCGAAGGACACGTCGCCCTCGACACCGACCTGGTAGGCCGAGACGGTTCGCTCGAAGAAGTTGGACAGCTCCTGCACGTCCTGGAGCTCCATGAACGCAAACGGGTTGCTGGAGCCGTAACGCTTGGGCAGACCGAGCTGAGCGAGTCGCTGATCGGCGACGAACTGCAGGTAGATGCGAGTGTCGCCAGTGGACATGCCGGGCACGCCTTCGCCGAGCAGATCCTCAGCGAACTGGTACTCGGCCTCCAGGCAGTCTTCGATCATGGCGGTGACGTGCTGACCGAATTCCTCGTCGAAGAGGTCGGGCTCTTCGGCTCGAACCGTCTCGATGACTTCGAAGGCGAAGTTCATGTGCATCGACTCGTCGCGGAACACCCAGTTGGTGCCGGCTGCCAAGCCGTTGAGTAGGCCCTTTGAGCGCAGGAAGTAGACGTAGGCGAAGGCCCCGTAGAAGAACATGCCTTCGATGCAGGCCGCGAAGCAGATCAGATTCATGAGGAACCGCTTGCGGTCCGCCTTGGTCTGCAATGGCCCGCTGCCAACGGAGCTCATCCACTTGAAGCAGAACTCGGCCTTCGCCTTGATCGACGGGATGTTTTCGACGGCCGCGAACGCCTCGGCCCGTTCGTCGTGATCGGGGATGTAGTTGTCGAGCAGGTTCAAGTAGAACTGAACGTGCAAGGCCTCTTCGTAGAGCTGGCGTGACAGGTACATCCGAGCCTCAGGAGCGTTGATGTGCTCGTAGAGGTTGAGGACGAGGTTGTTGGCCACGATCGAGTCACCGGTGGCGAAGAACGCCACCAGGCGGCTGATCATGTGCTTCTCGGCCGGCATGAGCTTTCGGTCGAGGTCGGTGAGGTCGTCGGAGAAGTCGATCTCTTCGACGGTCCACGTGTTTTTGATGGCGTCCTTGTACATCTCGAAGAACTGGGGGTAGCGCATCGGCCTCAGTGTGAGGTCGAAACCCGGATCCAAGATGTTGGTGCGAACAGAGGCCGGGGTTGTCGTATGACCAAGCGTGTCCGGGTTGTAGGCCGGGGAGAGGTTGAGGTCGTCTGCGAGAGCCATCAGTCGCACGCTTCGCAGTGCTCAGGGTTTTCCAACGAACAGGCAACGGCCTCTTCTTCGGTGAACGTCTTTTTCGGCTGACCGCCACCCGGTCCATCAGGGGCAGGGCTTGAGGTGGTCGGACCAGTCGAGGTGGTCTTGTTGATGCGTGTAGCTGGCCGGCTACGCAGGTAGTACGTGGTCTTGAGACCGGCCTTCCATGCGTACATGTACATCGACGAGAGCTTGCCGATCGTGGGTGACTCCATGAAGAGATTGAGCGACTGACTCTGATCGATGAATGCTCCACGATCAGCAGCCATCTCGATCAGGGACTTCATTGGAACTTCCCAGGCTGTGCGGTAGATGGCCTTGAGATCGTCGGGAACACGATCGATGTCCTGGATTGAGCCTTCGGACTTTTTCACGTCGGCGATCATCTGTGCATCCCACAGGCCACGGCTCTGGAGTTCTTTCACCAGGTACCGGTTGATCTGCATGAACTCACCGGAGAGGGTCTCACGCTTGAACAGATTGGATACCTGGGGCTCGATGCACTCGTAGCAGCCGGCGATCGATGCGATCGTGGCTGTGGGAGCGATGGCGATCATGAGTGAGTTGCGAAGACCGTGCTTCTCGATGCGCTCGCGCAACGAGGCCCAGCGCTCGACGTCGCTCGGCTCCACCCCCCAGAGATCAAACTGGAGGTCGCCTGCTGCAGCACGGGTCTCTTTGAACGCAGCGTGGGGGCCGTTGGCCTCGGCCAGTTCCGTGGATGCCCACAGGGCGTTGAAGTAGATCTCCTCGGAGATGCGTCGGCTGATGTCGCGAGCGATAGGGGAGTCGAATGGCAGGGCGAGCTTGAAGAAGACGTCTTGGAGACCCATGAGTCCAAGGCCCACTGGGCGCCAGCGAGCATTGGAGACGCCTGCTTCGTCGGTGGGGTAGTAGTTGATGTCGATCACGCGATCGAGGAAGGGCACGACCTGGCGAACGACCTGGCCGAGCTTGGCGAAGTCGATAGTGGAGACGCCCTCGGACTCCACCACAAACTCGCCGAGGTTGACTGAACCGAGGTTGCAGACGGCGGTTTCGCTCTGGCTGGTGACCTCGAGAATCTCGGTGCACAGGTTGGACAAGTGCACGACCCGGTCACGGTTGTTGCCGCTTTCGCCGGTGGCGCCGGGGCCGGTCTGGTTGCATTTCAGATTCGATGGGTCCTTGAAGGTCATCCAACCGTTGCCGGTCTCGGCCAGCGATTTCATCATGCGTTGGTAGAGCTGGCGGGCGGGGACCTGCTTTTCGTAGATCCCGTCGGCCTCGGCCTGTTCGTAGATGGCGCGGAACTCGTCGCCGAAGGTGTCGATGAGCTCGGGGACGTTCTTTGGATCGAAGAGACTCCACTGCCAGTCTTTTTCGACGCGTTCCATGAACATGTCGGGGATCCAGTTGGCGAGGTTGATGTTGTGGGTGCGCCGAGCGTG
>JABIQM010000106.1 GCA_018699415.1 Acidimicrobiaceae bacterium | reverse complement strand
GATCGGCGGCGAGCTTCAACATTTTGGGCCCGAGAGCAGCGAGCATCACCTCTGGGGTCGGTCCAGGAACATCAATCTCGGCGTGCGTGGTGACGAACTCGCCCGCAGATGAGACCTCCTGGTCGCTCAACAACGGCAACAAGGAGTCGAGGTACTGGACCATGTGGGTGTAGGGACGGTCCCACTTGAGACCGTGGCGCAATTCCATTGCGGGCTGGTGGCTGGTGCCGAGACCAAGTGTGAAGCGGCCTCCGCTCGCCTGATTAATGGTGCGGGACTGGATGGCCAGATTCTTGGCAAACGTACTCTGCATCGCCACGACAGACGTGCCGAGACCGATGTCGGGAATCTCCCGGGCCACGATGCCCAGCACGACCATCGGATCAGTCACTGCGATCTGTGGATTCCAGTAGCGGTGAAGGCCCGCAGCACGAGCGCGGTCGGCATTTGCGAGGGCTACGTCAACAGTTGTCGGCGAGTCAAACCAGGAGATCGTTGTCATCTGGTCAGCCTGGCAGAAGAAATCACATTCGGTCGAGAAGATCGCGTTTCTTTGCTTGGAATTCTTCCTCGGTGACCACGCCCTGGCGGCGGAGTTGGTCGAGTTTCTCGATCTGTTCAGGAATCGACAGCTCGGCGGAGCCGGCCGCGCCGATTCCGGCTGCTGCTCGCCCGAGGCGATCCAAACGGCGATCTTCCAGGCCTTCGACCTGGCGATAGATCTCGTTCTGGATGAGGCTGGGCTTGCGGATGTTCGAGAATTCCTGACGTCCTCCCTCCCCCGCCGACTCGATACCAAGGTCACCGGCACCGATCATGCGTTCGAAGATCGACTGATTGAAAAACACCGTGTTGATCCGGTCGAGCGGAATCTCGATGCCTTCTTTGCTCACCACACCGGTGCGAGAGATCACTCGCTCGTTGGTGACTACAAAGTTCGTGGTCGTCCACTTCATGTAATTGGCCCCGAACCAGAGCAATGCCCCGATCCAAAGGATGCCGATCACATAGTCGATCGGCCCCCACCAACTCGTGGCCAGCGCCATGACACCTAACACTGTCACCACAGCAAGCAAAGACGCTGGCGGTGTGATTTGCCACCAGTGGGGGCGCAGATCGAGAACCAGAGCCTCGTCGTCAGTCAGAAGATGTCGTGGGAAGGGCACGGAGTGACAGTAGCAACTTCACGGTGCCCATCTTGGGTGGTGTGTACTGGAGGTCTCAACGATGTCGAGATTGAGCCAAGATGCCTACACTTCCCCATGCACTATCGCCTTGATCTGATTGGCGGACTCGCCGGCGACATGTTCTCGGCAGCAATGCTGGATCTCCATCCGGAATGGCTCACTCCACTTCGTGATGATCTCGCCGCGGCCGATCTAGGCGTACCGATAACGGTGGCCACACACCCCCACAGTGATGATGTGCTCACCGGGACACGGTTCGAGATCGTCGAACCGGACGCAACCGATGGCACCGACCCCCATCATCATCATCGCCACTGGCGCGACATTCGCAAGATGCTCGACACATCGTCGCTCAGCGAAGCCGTGCGTACCCATGCAATCGGCATCTTCGAGCTCCTCGCAGATGCTGAGGCGTCTGTTCATGGCAAAGACGTCGATGATGTTGCGTTCCACGAGGTCGGGAACTGGGACTCAATCGGAGACATCGTGAGTGCTGCGTGGATGATTGACCGAGCTTCCGCCGATTCCTGGTCATGTTCCTCGATTCCGGCAGGGAATGGTCGCGTCGCCTCCGCACATGGTTCACTTCCGCTCCCAGCTCCAGCGACCGCATTACTGCTGCGCGGCTGTCCCCTCCATGATGATGGAGTAGAGGGAGAGCGAGTCACGCCAACCGGCGCGGCAATCCTGCGCTATCTGGCTCCATCCTTCGGTGCCCGCCCTACCGCAACACTGGATCAGATCGGAACAGGTTTCGGCACGAAGCGGTTCGCCGAGTTCAGCAACATCGCACGGGTGAGCACATATATCCCTCATG
>JABIQM010000086.1 GCA_018699415.1 Acidimicrobiaceae bacterium | reverse complement strand
GCCGCGAGTTGATGACGTCAATCCAGTTCTCGTCGACGACGTACTGGAGCGACCCCGCCGCGCCATAGTTGAAGTCGAAGAGATACCAAACACCCAACGCAAGCGCGAGAAGTGACGCAAGCAGAGAAACTTGCTTGTGGGTCTCTTCATTCTCTTGCGGAATGAGCATCATCAGCAGGGCGCCGGCGAGCGGCACGAAAGTGATGACAAGGAGGCCCCAGTCGGTGAGGAATTCAGGCATGAGTGTTGTTCCTGGTTACCAGTCGAAGAATATTTGAGAAATGACGAGAGTTAGAGAGCATGGGTTCTAGAGAGCAAGGAGGAGGACAAAGACACCGGCCGCGAGTGCGGCACCGGCGAAGAGAATGGCGGCGTAGTTCTGAACCCGGCCGGAGTTCATGCGGCGCAGTTCCTGGCCGGTGGCATCGGAGACAATGCCACTGCCGTTGATGAAACCATCGACCAAGCCCTGATCGATCTTTTCATAAACGAGCGTTCCGGTTCGCACCGACGACTCACCGACTGCGTTAACGGTGCCATCGATGACATTCTGATTGACCCAGTTGGCAGCCCGGGCGAGAGGGCCCTTGGTGAATCCAGCGATGACCCCCGTGTAGAGATGGTCGAGGTAGTACTTGTTGACGAGCACCTTGTGCCCAGTACGAGCGATCGCGTTGGTGGTGGTGAGGCCATTGGGCAAACCCGTGAGTGATTCTCCGGCGTGCTTGCTGCGGCGATCGACCCAGACAAAATAGTAAAGGAAGGCGAGACCCGCTCCAGCGAAGGCGATGAGGCTCGACACGATTGCCAGCGACCAACTCGGTGTGCCGTGGGCGATGCCTGGGAAGTACGAGGCCCCGGACGGTTCGATGAAGTGCCCGAAGCGTTCCTGCCAGGACTCTGGTATTCCCTGAAGCCCCGCAGGCAAGTTCAAGAACCCAACCACAATCGCCATGCCCGAAAGGATGTAGAGCGGTACGAGGATGCGCGGGCCGGACTCGTGAGGATCACCATGACCATGGGTATCGCCCCGGAACTCTCCATGGAACGTGAGATATACAGCACGGGTCATGTAGGCAGCCGTGAGCGCTGCGCCAATCATGCCCATCGTGAGATGAAGGGTGTAGGCGCCGTTGCCGCCGGTACCGCCAAAGAGGCCCCAGCCTCCGGTCCCGACAAGGATTTCGTCCTTTGACCAGAAACCGGCAAGCGGGAATACTCCAGCAAGCGCAAGTGAGCCAATGATGAAGGTGATGTAGGTCTTCGGCATGAACTTTCGCATGCCGCCCATATCTTTCTTCATATCGAAGCTGTGCACGGCATGAGCGACCGACCCCGAACCGAGGAAGAGGTTGGCCTTGAAGAAGGCGTGGGTGAAGAGATGGAAGACCGCAGCAGTCCACGCGCCAACCCCGAGGGCCATGGCCATGTAGCCAAGCTGAGACACCGTGGAATAGGCGAGCACCTTCTTGATATCGTCCTGCACGAAGGCGAGCAGGCCGCCGAAGACAAGCGTGATGGCGCCGACAGTGGCAAGCAGGTTGATGCTCGACCCGCCAATCTGCATGCCTTCGAAGAATACGGGATACAGGCGGGCGACCATATAGATGCCAGCCACAACCATGGTGGCGGCGTGGATCAGTGCCGAGACAGGCGTAGGACCGGCCATCGCATCGGGCAGCCAGGTGTGGAGGATGAACTGGCCAGACTTCGACATCACCGCAGCAGTCAGGCTGACGGCGGCAACAACCAAGGCCGTGTGCCCGACGGTACCTTGCACAATGTTTTCGTTGATAGTGATCGTGTCGAACGTTTTGCCGCCACCAGCAGCAAAGAACAGCGTGATCATGCCGACGAGCAGACCAATGTCGCCGGCCCGGTTGGTAAGGAAGGCCTTCAGAGCCGCATCACTATTGGGCTTCTCTTCCCACCAATGGCCAATTAGAGCAAACGAACAGACGCCGACAAGTTCCCAGCCCACAATCATCTGCAGGATGTTGTCGCTCAGAACAAAGAACAGCATCGACGCCGTAAACAGCGACAAGAAGGCGAAGTAATGGGTGTAACGCCGGTCTCCGCCTACATAGTCAGTGGAGTAGACGTGCACCAGTAGCGAGATCAACGACACCACGAAGAGCATCATCACCGAGAGGCCATCGACGAGGATGCCGGCGTCGAATTGAATCCCACCGCTCTGCCACCACTGGGTGGAATTCTGGACGGCTACATACGGGTGCGTCGCAGCATGCCCTGCATCAGCGGTAAGGATCAGTTGATCAGTCGCAGTTGAGCCGTCAGCCACAATTGCGTGCTCGGCGTGGCCGCCGTCAAGTTCGAAGTTGTCACGATGGTCGATCCAGGCAAAACCGGTGAGGACGGCCAGAATGAATGAGATACCGACAGCGGCGATACCAACTTCGGCACCCTTTTTCGGCATGCGCTTGCCAAAGAACAGGATCACCAGAAACGAAAGCGCCGGGAGCAGTGGGATGATCCACGCATTCTCGAGGAACCAGTTGGCGTCGTGCGTACGAGTAGACACTCCAGACACGGCTTCGGCGGCAAGAACAGAGAACGACACGGCGACGTCAGCCCTTCAGCAGGTCGACCTGGGTGAGGTCGATGCTGCGGCGGTTGCGGTACATGAGCAAGACGATGGCGAGGCCAATGCCGACTTCGGCGGCGGCCACAGCGATCGTGAAGAGCGCGAACACGGAGCCACCAACGTCATCGTTGAGAGCCCCGAAGGCGACAAGATTAATGTTGACGGCGTTGAGGATCAACTCGATCGACATCAAGACGAGCATGGCGTTCTTGCGCGCCAGGACGCCGTAGACGCCGAGGCAGAACAGAACTGCGGCAAGGAGGAGGAACTGGTTGAGAAGCATCAGACGATCCTCCTAATCCCGTCGGGCCACGACGATGGCCCCGATCAGGGCGGCGAGCAGAAGCACAGACACTGCTTCGAACGGCACAATGTATTGACTGAAGATCGAATCACTGACCGCAGTGGTGGACTGAGGTTCGTTGATAACGAGACGGGTGTCTTCGAACGTGTCGATCAGCGAAACTGCCATCACAGCGAAGAGCAGGACGCCAACTATGGCCGCCATCGCCCGCTTCTCGCTGGCCACTGACTCGTCGGCGCCCATCGATGCTCGGGTGAGCATCACACCGAACAAGAACAACACGACCACAGCGCCGATGTACACGAGCACCTGCGTGACCGCAACAAACTCTGCACCGAGGAAAATGAACTGAACCGCAACCCCAGACAGCACAACTACCAGCCACAGCGCAGCATGAACCACGTTGGCGGTGGTGACAACCCGGAACGCCGCATAGATCATCAGCGCGGCGATAACACCGAAGAAGACGTTTTGCGCGACATAGAGATCCAAGTCGGCCGAGGCCGCGGCAATCAGGGTGCTCATGTGGCGGGCACCTTCTTTAGCTTGGCTTCCGAGCCAGCCTCGTAGGGCTCAAACTCGGGGACCGTTTCCATCCATTCCGACAGGCGAGATTTGTCGTGGAGAAGGTCGGCGATGCGTGGCTCAGAGAATTCGTACTCAGGGCTCCAGAAAAGGGCATCGAACGGGCAGACATCGACACAAATGCCACAGAACATGCAAAGCGCAAAGTCGATGTCGAATCGATCGATGGCGTTGACCTTGCGTGGCTTGCCGCCGGCTCGACGAGGCGGTGCTTTTTCCTTGTGGCCCTCGATGTAGATACACCAATCGGGGCATTCACGAGCGCACAACATGCACGCAGTGCAGTTCTCCTCGTGAAGGGCGATCACGCCACGTGCGCGTGCGGGAGGCGCTTCCTTTTCGTGCGGGTACTGCACGGTCTCCGCGCCCTTGACAGGGTTGGGGATCGGCTTCTTCAACCCGTCAGGGAAGATGGTGCGAAGCATTGTGCCACCGGTGACGCCGAGGCCTTTAATGAGTCCTGGTACGAGTCCCATGCGATGTCCTAGAAAGCGACCTTGAGAATGCCCGTCACCACGATGTTGGTGAGAGCGAGCGGAATGAGAACCTTCCATGCCAGCTTTTGGAGCTGGTCTTCGCGGAAGCGAGGGAACGTAAAGCGGGCCCAGAAGACAACGAACGTGAGTCCGACAATCTTCACAAGCATCACGAGCGGCCCGAGGACGTTCATGATGTTGTCGTTGGGGTCAATGCCCGGAATCGACCAGCCGCCAAGGAAGAGCACGGCGGCAATGGCGGAGAAAACGCCTGCGGTGGCGAACTCACCGATGAAGAAGAGCAGGAACCGCATGCCCGAATACTCAGTCATGTAACCCGACACGAGCTCGGACTCCGCGATCGGCATATCGAACGGCGCCTGCGTGAGCTCTGCCTGCATGGCGACCATGAAGATCAAAAAGGCCACACCCTGGGTGAGAATGTAGGGGTTACCAATGCCGTCCCAACCAAAGATTGAACCCTCGGCCTGGGCGTAAACAATGCCCTGCATGTTCATGGTGCCGGCCTGAATGACCACGCCGAGCACAGCCAGGATTAAGGGAAGCTCGTAGGCGATCAGCTGGCCCGTAGCACGCAAGCCACCGAGCATCGAATACTTCGAGGCCGAGCCCCAACCAGCCATGAGAATCCCGATGACCGAAACCGATGACACCGCCATGGCCAGATAGATACCGAGCTCGGTATCGATGAACCACGCATCAGGACCACCGGGCACAACGACCACGAGCAGGAACGTCGACATGAGCACAACGAACGGTGCGGCAGCGAAAACAAACCTGTCGGCTTTCCGGGGAAAAATGTCTTCTTTTTGTAGAAACTTGCCAACCTCAGCCAGCAGCTGGAGCGAACCAAACGGGCCCGCCTCCATTGGGCCGAGCCGGCTCTGCATAAACGACACCAGCTTGAACAGATGCAGGTACACCAAGGTGCCAGCGATGAGCAACACCGCCGCCAGGCCAGCGCCAACACGGATGCCAGTCTGCTGCCAGTACGAGAGTTCGCCGAGGATATTGAGAGACGCGCTCACCGGTCGATGTCTCCCAAGATGAAGTACAGCGAACCCAGAATCGTGATGATGTCAGGCACATAGACGCCCTTGAGCAGCCAAGGCGTGATCGAGATGTTGTTGAACGACGCAGACCGGATCTTCACGCGATACGGGACGAGCTCGCCTTTGGAGATCACGTAATAGCCCATGACGCCCAGCGGGTTCTCCGTCTCGACGTATGCCTCACCGGCGGGCACCTTGATGATTCGCGGCACCTTGGCCATGATCGGCCCCGACGGAATATTGTCGATGAGCTGATCGATGATCCGAGTGCTCTCGCGGGTCTCCTGCAAACGCACCCAGAACCGGGCGAACGAGTCGCCGTCGGGATGAGTCCAGACCTTCCAATCGGTCTCGTTGTGCACCATGCCGCAGGGGCTGTCGCGACGCACGTCCCAATCGACGCCAGAGCCACGAATGTTGGCGCCAGAGAGGCCGTAGCTGAGGCCAATGTGGGCAGGAATAACGCCAATGCCGCGGGTACGGGCCTGGAAAATCTCGTTGCCCTCGACGAGGGTTTCGATCTCATCACAATACTGGCGCATCTTCTTCATGACCCGGCGGGTCTCCGTGATCCACCCTGCGGGTAGGTCATCCTTGAGGCCACCGATGCGGTCAAAGTTGGGATGGAAGCGGCCACCGGTGACCGCTTCGATCAGGTTGAGGACGTGCTCGCGGTCACGGAACGCAAAGAACGCTGGTGTCACCGCGCCAACCTGCAAACCCATGTCCCCGAGGAACAAGGTGATGTTGGCGATGCGGCTCATCTCGAACAGGATCGTGCGGATCCACTGAGCCCGAGGCGGTGCTTCGACTTCCATCAGTCGTTCAGCAGCGAGGATGAACGGCACCTCGTTGGCGAAACTGCCAACCCAATCGATGCGGTTGATCAGTGTGGTGACCTGCGGGTATGTCCGAACCTCGGCCAACTTTTCGTAACCGCGGTGCATGTAGCCCATCACCGGGTCGACGGCGACAACCTGCTCGCCGTCAAGCTTGGCGATGATGCGAAGGGTACCGTGCGTGGCCGGGTGCTGCGGGCCGATGTTGAGGGTCATGCCCTCGGTTTCGAGTTCCACATTGACGCGTGCGTCGGCAGCCTGGGCGGCGATATAGCTCAACTGCGCGCGATTACTAAGGGCGGCTTCAGTCACTGCTCGCTCCATCCTCATCGTCGCCTTCGCCGGGCATCTGCTCGACGTCAACGATGCCAGGCCACGGCTTCATGCGGCGCGCCAACAGCGGATAGTCCTTGCGCAACGGGTGGCCCTCAAAATCTGAAGGCAGATACAGAGCGCGCAGGCCAGGATGATCATTGAACGAGAAGCCGTACATCTCCCACGCCTCGCGCTCGTGCCAGTTGGCGCCCGGGTAGACGGAAACCCAGCTGTCAACACTGAGGTCGTCGTCAGCAAGATCGACCTTCAGCGTGATGCCAAGCCCGTTGACGATGTCGTTGACACGGGCGAATACCTGAAAGCGGGTCTCACCGCCGGCGATGCCTTGCTCGATGGTCTGATCGATTTTGCTGGCTTCGTCGTTGCCGAGAGTAATGTCGATCTGCGAGTCCATTTCTCGACCAAACGGAGAAGGCATCCAATCGATGCCGCCCAAAAAGCTGAAGTACGCGAAGCCGAGACCGTTCTTGGCAAACTCGGCAGCCTCACGCCACGACTCGCGTGAAACGCGCAGCCAGATGTCAACGTCAGGCACAACATGAGACTCGAGAAGACCGTCTCCGAGATGGGCCGCGAAGCGAGCGACGATCTCGTCGCGCGCCGCATCGGTAGCGGGACTGGCGTCTTGTTCCGTTGAGGCATCAGTCGATGACAATCGGCTCACCCCTCCAACGCTCAGCCATGTCTTCGTTCTGAATACGCTCCTGCAGAAGCACAATCCCCTCGAGCAAAGCTTCAGGGCGGGGTGGGCAGCCAGGCACGTAAACATCGACCGGCACAATCTGGTCGACACCCTTGGTAACGCTATAGCTGTCCCAGTAGGGGCCGCCGCAGTTGGCGCACGAACCCATGGAGATCACGTACTTCGGCTCAGGCATCTGCTCATAGAGACGCTTGACCGAGGGCGCCATCTTGTCGGTGACGGTGCCCGACACAACCAGAAGGTCGGCCTGCCGGGGACTGGCAGGCAGCGGAATAACGCCGAGACGCATCACGTCATAGCGAGGTGATGCAAAGGCCGCGCCCATCTCGATGGCGCAGCATGCGAGGCCCCACTGGTACACCCACATCGAGTACTTGCGGCTCATGTTCAGCAGCGATTGCAGCCCGCCACCGATCTTTCCCGATTCGACTAGACCCACTTGAGCACTCCCTTACGCCAGGCGTAGATGAGCCCAAGCAGCAGGATGAAGATGAAGATCGCCATCTCGACCAGACCAAAGACTGCGTAGGCCTCGAGACGCGCAGCCCACGGGAAGATGAAAACTGCCTCAACGTCGAACATGACGAAGAGAAGGGCGAACACGTAGTAGCGGATGTTGGCCTGTGACCACATGTCGCCGGTGGGCTCAACCCCAGACTCGTACGCCTCATTCTTGGCGGCGTTGGGGTGGTCAGGACGCAGAATTCGGCCCAAGCCAAGGAACACCCCAACAAGGGCGACGCCAACAAGGCCAAAGATTCCAACTGTGAGATAGCTACGGAGAAAATCCGACACGAATGAAGAGCCTAACCAGCTAATTTTGGGCAGAACAATGCCGGGGACAGCACCTTTCCCAGCGCCGAAAGGCTACCCCCGACTAGAGCGCTTCACCGTGATCGGGTAGCGGGTTTTCGACCAAGTTTTTACAGGCTCTCTCAGCCATGGGGCGCACCACTCCTTCATCCCCGGCAGATACCCGCTGACAGAGGGCGCTGCGAGCTGATCACCTCGGACTCAGGGTGCCACCGCTAGCTCCTTCGTTATCGCCGGACACGCATTCATTCTGCGGCTGGCGCCGAGGCTAATTTCCGAAGGGGATGACGCGCCGAGCGAGCCAGGCGCTTGTTGCGGCCAGAAGCAGCCCCGGGCCGCTCCGCCCAAACACCGACTGCAATCGGCCCAGCATTCCTGACCCCGACGCTCGAGTGAGCTCGACCACCAGCGCCCATCCGGCCATCATCGCCACGGCCGTGGCGATGAAAACCCCAGCTCGTCGAAGTGCCGGCACGACATCGACCCGAGGCGTTGTGGCAACCAGACAACCCGCCCCAAGCAACAAGATGCCGGTGAAGACATCCGCGTTGCGCGTGACCTCAGCAATGTCATCGGCGAGCGCTCCCCCCACTCCCGCATCGAGATAGCCCAGAAATGGCGACAACACGCGAAGCACGGCCGCCGTCAACAAGACAACCACAACGATCTCTCGGGCTTCGTCCCAGCTAATCGGCAACTCGGAGTCAGCGCCGCCAGAGCCAACAGTGGGATCATCCATATGTTCAGCCCGCTCCGGACAGGGCAGGAAGAGCATCGCCAACGAGACCGCTGAGCGGTCCAGGCAAGATCCCCAAGCCGATGGTCACCACAAACGCAATACCGATCGCCAGAGCCGCTGCCTTGGGGACCGAATCGCCAAGATCGGCAGCATTCTCATCCTGCGTGCCCAGGTACATCGACAACACAATCCGCAGGTACAAGAAGGCTGATACTACGGCCGTGAGCATAGCCACCACCGCAAGCCAGTAGAACTTGCCGTCAACGGCCGCCCTGATCACTTCGAACTTGGCCACAAACCCGGCCGTGAGCGGCACGCCGGCCTGAGCGAGCAAGAAGACTGTGAAGACGAAGGCCAGTGCCGGACGGCGCTTTGCCATTCCATTGAGGTCATCAAGCGACGTCGCCCTGTCACCTGTGCCCGACACCACCGTGAGCACACCGAAGCTGCCGATGACAAGGAACGTGTAGGCAACGGCGTAGAAGGCAACGGAATTGATGCCAGCCAATGAGGCTGCGTGCACGCCAACAAGAATGAAGCCTGCGTGGCTGATCGAGGAGTAGGCGAGCATGCGCTTGATATCGCTTTGCACGATGGCCATGACCGAACCCACCACGAGGGTGAGCACGGCAAGAGCGCCGACCGCTGGGCGCCAGTCATCGACATGACTAAAGAAGCCAAGCATGAAGACACGGAGCAATGCAGCAAACCCGGCTGCCTTGACTGCCGATGCCATGAAAGCCACGACCGGGGTGGGCGCACCTTGGTAGACGTCAGGTGTCCATGCGTGAAATGGCACGGCCGCGACCTTGAAGCCGAAGCCGACCAGGAGGAGGCCAAACGCCGCCATAAGCAAGCCGTTCTCGGTGAGTTGGCCCGAGCGCAGGAATGATTGGATGTTGAGCAGGTTGGTCGACCCGGTAGCTCCGTAGGTGAACGAGATGCCATACAGCAGGAAGGCAGACGCGAAGGCGCCGAGCACGAAATACTTGAGACCGGCCTCTTGAGACTCGGTTCGTCGGTTGTGCATGGCGGCCATGACATACACGGCAATCGAAAGGGTTTCGAGGCCGAGGAAGATCACGATCAGGTCATTGGCGCCGGACATCACGATGCCGCCCGCGGCCGACAACAACATGAGGATGTACATCTCAGGTCCGTCGAGATCCTCGCGGCGCAGATATTCGTCGAGCAGGAAGGCAACGAGCACCACCGAGGCGGCGAGCACCCCCGAGAAGACAAGTCCAAAGCCGTCAACCGAGAACTGATCGCCAATGGCGTTAAACGGTCCGTCAACTTGCCAACGGTCATCCCATAGGCCCCAGGTTGCAGCAAACGCTGCGAAGCCGAGGCCGGCGGTGACCGCAGCGTCCAGCCCGATCTCCATCGTTCGGACAAGCGAGCCAGCTACTGCCATCACGAGGACAAAGCCGAAAAAGAACACCGGGTCGCCGATGTCGTCACGAACAGCAGCGAGTGGAGCCTCGGTGCCGGCGAATCCAGCTGCGAACCACATGCCAAGAACGGTGAGGGGGCCGACGGCGGTGACCAAATACGGTTCAATGTCGTCAGGTAGTCGCTTCACCACCGAGCGAAACATCACCAGCAGCAAGGCCCCAGCGGACAGGATCAGGAGCGGGAGCAGTCCCGCCCAGACGATTTCCGGCGTCTCAACGGGCACGTTGTCTAGTTGGGCAAGCATCAGTCGTGCTCTCCGTCTTCTTCACCGTGTCCATCAGTGCCCAGCTTGGAGAGATCCTCCAACTCGACATGAGGTGCGATGTCCGCCACCGGCTCCTCGAAGCCTTCGACGTGAGTCTCAACATGAGCAACCAAGGCATCGACCGCCGGTTCCATGCGTTCAATCACCGGCTTGGGGTAAACGCCCATGAACACGATGGCGACCAGGAACGGCACCATGGTGAGACCTTCGCGAACGGTGAGGTCAGGCATCGTGGCGTTGTCGCCCTCGGCTGAGCCGTGGAATACCCGCTGGTAGGCCCAGAGGAGATAGAGGGCAGCGATGATCACGCCCGACGCAGCCACAACAGCCCACCAACGGTGGGCGGCGAAGGCACCGATCAGGGTAAGGAACTCGCCGACGAAGCCGTTGAGACCCGGAAGGCCGACCGACGACAACATGACGACCATGAAGACGCCCGCCAGTATCGGCGCTGGCTTCTGTAAGCCACCGAGCTCCGAGATTTCACGGGTGTGGCGTCGCTCATAGATCATGCCGACCAGGAGGAACAACGCGCCAGTGGAGACACCATGGTTGACCATCTGGAGTAGGCCACCCTCAATGCCCTCGGTATTGAGGGCAAAGGTGCCGATCGCGATGAAGCCGAGGTGCGCAACCGACGAATACGCGACCAGTCGTTTCAGGTCGCGTTGCATGGTGGCGGCGACGGCGCCGTAGATGATGCCGATCGTGCCGAGAGCCACGAGCCACGAAGCGAAGTAGACGGCCGCTTCGGGGAACAGATAGATGCCGAAGCGGAGGAAGCCGTACGTGCCGAGTTTCAGCATCACACCGGCAAGAATCACCGAGCCCGCGGTTGGCGCATTGGTGTGGGCGTCGGGCAGCCAGGTGTGGAGTGGAAACAGCGGAACCTTCACCGCAAAGGCGAGAGCAAAGCTGAGGAATACCCAGCGAGCCGTATTGGTCGCCAACGCCTGCGCTTCGGCGAGTTCGATCAAACCAAAGGTGAGATCGTTACCAGTGGTATTCGCGGTAATGACAGCGGTCGAGATGATGCCCACGAGCATGAGAGCCGAGCCCATCATCGTGTAGATGAAGAACTTGGTCGCAGCGTAGGCCCGCTCACCATGGCCCCACTGGCCGATGAGGAAGTACATGGGCACGAGCACGATCTCGAAGAACACAAAGAAAGCGAAAAGATCGAGCGCCAAGAAGACGCCCATACAGCCGGCCTGAAGAACAAGGATCCATGCGTAGTAAGGCTTCGGCGAATGCTCGGCGTCGAGCGCCAGAATCACAATCGGGAACAGGGCCCCCGTCAGCACCACCAGCCACAACGAGATCCCGTCGAGACCAAGGGCCCAGGAAATCCCGAGAGATTCGATCCACTCGAACTGATCAACGAACTGGAACGTGGCCGCATGGGCCTTATCGAACTCAATCATGACCCAACCGGTCATCGCCGCGGTGAGGGCTGAAACCAGGAAGGCAACCTGCTTGAAGTACTCAGGACGGTTGTTGGGCAGAACAAGCAGAAAAATCGCACCAAGGAACGGCGTCAAGACCATCGCGGTCAGGACGGGGAACGAGACCGCTGCGGTGCCCGCCTCTGCGGCAAGAAGGGAAGTCATCAGATCGTCGTCCTTGTGAGGAACCAGGCAAGGAGGCCAACAGCGCCAACCGCTACCAAGGCGGCATAGGAACGCACAAGGCCAGTCTGGAGCCTTCGCAACTGGCCGCCACCTTCTCTGACCAGACGTCCGGCACCATTGACGGCACCATCGATGAACCTGGCATCGAACCAGGCGACACGTTCAAAGCCCTTGCGTCCGGGGCCACCCATGAAATCGCTGATGGTCTGATCGAAACGCCAGGCCTGTTCAAGAATCGGCAACTCGATCTTCTCGGCCGGATACCGGCCTTTGAGATACACGGCGACCGCAGCGGCGATGCCAGCGATGCCACCGGCCACAGCGATGATGGCGAGGACCCAGAGGGTGCCTCCACCAGAACTGAGGTGAGCCTCATTGCCAAACGTGGATGGCTTGAGCCAGTCACCCAAGAAGTGGAGATCGCTGCTGAACGGAAGGTTCATCACTCCCGCCACCACCGCCGCACCGGCAAGCACGACCAGTGGAAACGTCATCTGCCACGGCGACTCGTGGGGGTGGTACTCACGGCGCGCTCGCACCGCGGGGGGAAGATCATCTTCGGAGACACCGTCGAGGTCGTCCCCACCAGCAGCAGCAGCGTTGACGATCGACTCGACATCGAGGCGAGCTTGCATCACAGAGGTACGAGCCTCATCGACCGATACCACGACTTCGTCGACAGACATCTGGGCCTTGACGACACCATCGTTCGCCTTCTCAAGATTCTTAGTGGCCTTATCGGCAGCTTTCTCATCGGCTTGGTCGACCTCAGCCATCTCCGTCTGACGCTGCTCAAGCTTCTCTTGCGCTTTAGCCAGCTTCTCCTCGGCCTTGGTTATGCCGTCCTCGGCACTTCCGATTTCAGACTCAGCATCAACGAGCGCTGCTTCAGCGAGAGCAATGCGGCCCTGCCAGATCTCAGCAATCTCCTCCGAACGCACGTCAGCGAACCGATAACGACCGAAGAAGGTCATGAAAACTTGGCGACTCATATAGAAAGCGGTGAGGATCGCGGTGAGGAGGCCGATGGCCCAGAGCGCGACGTTTTCTTCATAGGCGTAGGCGAGGATTTCATCCTTCGACCAGAACCCGGCGAACGGCGGAACACCAGCGATGGCGAGCCAGCCGATGATGAACGTGATCGATGTGATCGGCATCAACTTCTGCAGCCCGCCGTAGTGGCGCATGTCCTGATCGTTGTCCATGCCGTGAATGACCGAACCAGAGCCAAGGAACAAAAGCGCCTTGAAAAAGGCATGAGTGACCATGTGAAAGATGGCGGCAACATACGCGCCTGTGCCGACAGCCAAGAACATATAGCCAAGCTGGCTCACGGTGGAGTACGCAAGAACCTTCTTGATGTCGTTCTGCGCAACCGCAACAGTGGCCGCGAACAAGGCTGTACCCGCACCAACCCAGGCGATCATGGACGGGGCCCAGGCAGCCGACTCAGCAATCACCGGGTTGACGCGAGTCAACAAATAGACGCCGGAGGTGACCATCGTGGCAGCATGAATCAGCGCCGAAACTGGCGTGGGGCCAGCCATCGCATCGGGCAGCCATACGTAGAGCGGAATCTGAGCGGACTTACCAGCCGCACCCACGAACAACAAGACGGTGATTGCCGTGGCCGTGTTCTGGGTAAGCGTGCTGGCGTTGCCGAGCAGGTCAACGTACTGAATTGACCCGATTGTGGTGAAGGTGAGGAACATGGCGACCATGAAGCCCCAGTCACCGATTCGGTTGGTGACAAACGCCTTCTTACCCGCAGACGCATTGGCCTCGTCGGTAAACCAGAACGAGATCAGGAAGTACGAACAAGCGCCCACGCCTTCCCAACCAAGGAACGTGATGAGCATGTTGTCACCCAGCACCAACATCAACATGGAGAAGGCGAACAGGTTCAAGTAAAGGAAGAACTTCGAGAAGTTCTTGTCGCCGTGCATGTAGGCAATCGAGTACAGATGGATCAGGGCACCAACGCCAGTGATGAACAGCGTCATCGTGACCGACAACGGATCGACCAGGAAGCCGACGTCGACGGAGAAGTCGCCGGCGGGCACCCACTCCCACAACGTCTGCACGAAGCGGCGTTCTTCTGCTGGCTCGTTGACCAGACCAAAGAACACGACCACGGCGGAGGCAAACGAGCCACCCATCGCCAACGTGGCTAACCAACCCGCCCCCGGCTCACCAAGTTTGCGACCAAAGAACAAGATCGCGACAAAACCCAGCAATGGGAACGCGGGGATCAGAAAAGCAGCATCAAGCATGAGCGACGCCTACCCCCTCAACACCGACAGGTCATCGGCGGTGGCATCCGCTCGACGACGGGTGATCGCCACAACCAAGGCAAGGCCGACAACGACCTCCACAGCAGCGACCACCAGGACAAAGAACACGGCGATCTGGCCGCCGACATCATTCAGTTCCGCACCAAACGCCACAAACGAGACATTCACGGCATTGAGCATCAGTTCCACGCACATGAACATCACCAGTGGGTTCCGGCGAATCAACAGACCTGTCGCTCCAATCGAGAACATCATCGCCGACAACACGAGGTACCAGGTAGTGGTGAGTTCCATCAGGACTCTCCCCCCTCGTTACTGGTCTTATCCTCAGTGTGATCGCCATGATCCTCATCGTTGGCTCCGGCCGGAGCAAGGGATGGCAACGCCATCGAGGCGGGCACGAGATCGTCGAGCACGTCGTCATGGCTGATCGAGCGGGTAAGCACGACTGCACCGATGACCGCAATGGTGAGCATGGCCGCGGTGATCTCAAAGCCGAACGCGTAATCGGTGAACAACACTCGGCCGATGCGTTCAATATCGGTCAAACCGTTGTCGAGGGCGTGCTCTTGGGACGAGGGGCCCGCACCGGTAGCACCATCAACGGCCCAACCGACGGTGACGATCGTAAACGCCGCGATCGAAGCTCCGATCACGAGTGCCAACTCGCGCTGACCACCGATCGGATCAACGCCCATAGCTTCGGCTTTATCGACACCTAGCAGCATGATCACAAACAGAAACAGGATCACGATGGCGCCGGCGTAGACAACCACCTGCACGGCGGCAAGGAAATGCGCTTCCTCAATGAGGAACAACAACGCCACGCCCATCAACGTCTGGATCAAGAACAAGGCCGAATGCACCGGGTTTTTCGACAGGACGACACCCAGCGCGCCAGCCAAGATAATTGCGGCGCTAACGACGAAGACGATTTCCTCACTCATGAATCCTCACCTTCGTGAGTTTCGCTGGGGTCTGTTGCCCCGCTTTGGCCAATCTCGGGGGCACGGACGCCATAGCCGAGTTCGCCAGCCCAATGCACAGAACCTTCGTAGCGATGGTCTCCGGATGACGACGTCGCTCGCATCCACCCCGAAGTCAACTGATCGTCACCTTCACGCCAATCTTCCCACGGCATCTTCTGCGGCATGCCATCGTCATCGACGACCAGCTCGTTCTTCGTATAGATGGCATCGCTGCGGTTCGTAAACGAGAACTCAAAGAGTTTCGACTCAGTGATTGCTTGCGTTGGGCACGCCTCGACACACAGGTCGCAGTGGATGCAACGCAGATAGTTGATCTCGTAGACATAGCCGAAGCGTTCACCCGGAGAGGTGGGCTCGCCGGGGTCATTGTCGGCACCACGCACATAGATGCATTTGGCGGGGCAGACCCCGGCGCACAGCTCGCATCCAATGCACTTCTCCATGCCATCTTCGTAACGGTTGAGAACGTGGCGACCATGGAACCGCGCAGGCTTCACTCGCTTGTTATCCGGTGCGCCTTCCTTCGCTTTGCCGCCTCGATAGTCGCCGGTAACGCGATCCTCGAAGAGCTTCTTGAAGGTGACAACAAAGCCGCGGAAATAATCGAGCGGATCAGCCATGGGCATCCTCCATCGCGTTGATGCGCTCAGACCGAGCCGTTTTGATAGCAGCCAGAAGCAGAGTGGCCATCAGGCCACAGAAGGTCATGAAGCCAAGTACGACAGTGTATGTCTTGACATCACTCCAGTTCTCACCTTCGGCCACCCGGAGGAGGGCCAACATGATGAACCAGGCGAGCGACAGCGGGATGAGGAGCTTCCAGCCGAGATCCATGAGTTGGTCGTAGCGAAAGCGAGGAAGCGTGGCTCGGAACCAGACAAACATAAACAAGAAGATGAAGAGCTTCAGGAAGAACCAGATCGTGCCAATCCACCAGCCTTCCGGCAGGAAAAGGGCCGGACCGGCAGGACCACCTAGGAACAAGGTGACGATCACTGCTGACATCGTGATCGTGTTCATGAACTCGGCCAAGAAGAACAGGGCGAAACGAATCGAGGAGTACTCGGTGTGGAAGCCGCCAACCAGTTCCTGCTCTGCCTCCACAAGGTCAAAGGGCGGCCGGTTGAGTTCTGCGGTACCGGCGATGAGGAAGACGACAAACGGCACAATGCCGGTCACGATGATGTTCCAGTTCGGAATGCCAAACGAGCCGAGCGAGAAGCCCGGCGCAGCCTGATCGATCACCATGTCGTGCGTGCTAAGCGAGCCGGTTTGCAACACGACGGCTGCGATGGCAAGGCCCAGTGCAGCTTCATAGGAGATCATTTGCGCCGACGCACGGACGGATCCGAGCAAGGGGTACTTCGATCCCGAACCCCAACCAGCAAGCATCACGCCATAGATGGCAATCGATGACATCGCCAGAAAGAACAAGATGCCCATTGGCGGATCAGCGACCTGCATGAAGGTGTCATGGCCAAACAAGGTGATGACGCCGTCGCCGTCGTCGCCGTTGAAGTCGCCGCCGAGCGGAACTACGGAAAAGACGAGAAACGCTGGGACCAACGAGAGGTAAGGAGCAAGCTTGAACGCGAAGCGATCGGCGTTGTCGGGAACGAGATCTTCCTTGAAGAAGAGCTTGATGCCGTCAGCCAGAGTCTGGAGGATGCCCCACGGACCAGCGATGCTCGGGCCGATGCGATTCTGCATGTCAGAGATGAGCTTGCGCTCGAACCAAACCATCAGCATCACCGAGATGAGCAGGAAGACGAACGCCACGCCAACCTTCAACAGCGTGACCAGAAGGTCACCCAGGAAGTCGCCGGCATAGAGGGGATCAAGGCCGAGGATCATGAACGCTCCACCCGCACATCGGTGACCGATTGCGAGGCATCGATCAGTCGGTTGGCGTTGGCGTCCGGGGAGTTGGTCGGGATGGCCGCCGAACCGACCGGCACACCCAAATCGGCGACAACAGGAGCCATCAACTCACCCTTGCTGGAGGTCAGTTTTACCAAGCTGCCAGAAGAGACACCAAGCTTGTCAAAGTCGGTCGGGTTCAGGCGAACCTCGACAGAAGCAGCGAGGCCTGCACTTGAAGGCGAATGAGCCAGGGTTGTGCCGGCGTCATACATCCGCCGAGTGGCCACGAGACGAAGCGAGTAGGCATCGTTGATCGGGGCGGTTACGTCGTTGGCAACCGGGGCAATGATGGACCCGTTGCCAGCGCACAACACACCCTCGACACCAGCAGCACCAAGAGCCTCTTCGGTGAGATCACCATGGACCGACGACAGTGCAGCAAGTTCGGCGCGTGCTGCGGCCGGCGAGTCGATGCCGAGATCAGCACCCAATCGAGAAGCGATTTGAGCGGCGATCATCCAGTCAGCCCGCGCGGTGCCGCACGGTGTGACCTTCTGTTCGCAGACACTCACTCGCCCTTCGAGATTGGTGAAGGTGCCGTCAACTTCGGTGGCTGCCGCAGCAGGCAGAACCACATCGGCATGGGCCAGGACCGAGGCATTGGGCAATGTGTCGATGGCGATCACAGTGGCGGCACCACGGAGACCGGCTTCGGCTACAGCGGCTTCGGGGAAGTCGCTCAACGGATCCGCGCCAAGAAGGACGAGCACATCAATGTCGCCAGTCGCCGCTGCGGCAAGCATGCCGGCAGTGTCAAGGCCCGGAGCGTCGGGAATCGAGCCCCAGGCTTTCGTGAACGCATCACCACCGTCGACAAGGGTCGTGCGGCCGGGCAGCAGACCAGGAGCGAGGCCTGCGTCGATCGCGCCGTGCACGTTTCCACGCCGCAGTGCCGACAGGAACGAGACGTTTGCGAGTCCGTTAAGAGCGGCCGCGGCGTCGACTACGGCTTCCGATGACTCAGCGAGCGAGGCGCGTCCGAGCACAACCGTGATCGGTCCGCTGATGGATGCGGCGGCGGCAGCAATGGCGTCGGCTGAGACCCCGGCGGCGTCGACTGCCACCCCAGAGCGTGCTGCAACGAGAGCCGCAGCAAGGTTGCCAACTTCGCCGGGACGAGGATGAAGAGAGTGGGCGGCAATTCCGGAAAGACCAGTGCGGTGCGGCGTCAGTTCAATCAGCCTGGCACCGTCGTTGACCACAGTGTGACGGAGACGCAGGAAGAGGGCGCCGAGGTCTTCCTTCGGGTCGGGGCCCACCAGAATGATGGTGCCACCAGGGCGACAGGCATCGGCAATCGTCGCCCGAGGTAAGCCGAGCACAACCTCAGCGGGAAGGCCATCACTGAGCTGAGCATCGACATTGTCGGTACCGATGACACTCTTGGCAAGTTTGGACCAGGCGTACTGAGACTCGTTGGTAAGGCGAGCGCCGCCGATCACGCCAACCCGAGCGGGGTCGACGTCGGTGAGCACATCGACAACCGTCTGCATCGCCGCAGCCCAACCTGTTGAGGCCAAGTCAGCGTCAGCGTCGGCACGGGCCAGGGGCTGCGTAATGCGGCCGGCACTGTTAAGAGCTTCGAACGCGAAACGTTCCTTATCGGACAACCAACCCCAATTGACCGAGTCACTGTCGACGCCAAGGACACGCAGGACCTTGTTGCGCGATGACTGCACGGTGATGCGCGAACCGACCGAATCGGTCCACGCTGTTGAGAGGTTTTCTTCAAGGTCCCACGGGCGGGCCTTGAAACGGTAAGGCGTCGCCGTCAACGCACCGACCGGACAGATCTGCACGGTGTTGCCCGAGAAGTACGACGCGAACGGCTCGTTGGGGAAGGTGTTCACCTGGGTGTTGTTTCCCCGGTCCATGAAGTGGATCAGAGTGTCACCGGCGACCTCGTCAGCGAAACGGGTACAACGATCACACAGGATGCAGCGCTCACGATCGAGGTAGACGGTGTCGCTGATGGCGATCGGCTTCTCGAAATGCCGCTTTTCTTCGATGAAGCGCGACTCGCCGGGCCCAAAGGCCATGGTCTGATCCTGGAGCGGGCATTCACCGCCCTTATCGCAGACCGGGCAATCAAGCGGGTGGTTGATAAGAAGAAACTCGAGGACCCCGTCCTGGGCCTTCTTGGTGAGTTCGCTCTCGGTATCGACAGTCATCCCATCGGACACTGGCAGCATGCAGCTCGGCTGAAGAGACGGCCCACGACCCGTGTCGACCTCAACAAGACACATGCGGCACATGCCAACCGGCGTCATGCGCGGGTGATAGCAGAAGCGCGGGATGTAGGTGCCGTTGCGCTCGCAGGCATCGATGAGCAACTCTCCAACGTTGCCCTCAATCTCGTTGCCGTTGACGGTGACCGAGACAGTGGAAACGGCGTCGTGTGTGTCGGTCATGAGAGCGCCTCAACAGTGACAGGAATGGTGTCGCGCTTGGTGATCTTCGCGTCGTACTCGTGGCGGAACCGACGAATCGTCGACGCAATCGGAGCGACCGATGATGGCCCAAGCGGGCAAATTGTGGTCTGCTTCGGCGGGAACGGCACAGCCTCAAGACCCTGTGAAGGATCGGCGGCAACCGGGTATGGGCCAGGCGAAATGTTGTCGGCGATATCGAGCAGCATGTCAATGTCGCTGGGGCGCCCTTCACCGTCAAGAATACGCTGCATCACGCGCTCTTCCCAGGTGGTGCCTTCACGGCAGGGAGTGCACTTGCCGCACGACTCGCGGGCATAGAAGCGCACCAGTCGAAGAGCGGCTTTCACCGCGTCCGTCGTCTCGTCCATCACGATGATTGCACCGGAGCCGAGCATCGAACCAGCGGCGCCGACTGCACTCGCTTCGAGTGGCAGATCGACCTGCTCGGGAAAAAGCCACGGAGCAGAGCCTCCGCCGGGCACAAACATCTTTAGCTCGTGGCCCTCTCGAATCCCTTGGCAGAAGTTGTCGCTATAGAAGAGATCGCGGAACGTCGTGACGCCTTGCTCGATCTCATACACACCGGGACGCTTCACATGGCCTGACACCGCAACCATGCGTGTACCTGGTGACGACTCGGACCCGTAGGTCTTGTACTGGTCAGCACCATTGTTCATGAGCCATGGCAGGTTGGCCAGCGTTTCGACATTATTAACGATCGTTGGCTGACCGTAGAGGCCGATCGCCGCAGGGAAGTAGGGCGGCTTCAATCGCGGCATACCGCGATTGCCTTCGAGGCTCTCAATGAGGGCCGTCTCTTCGCCCACGATATACGCGCCGGCACCCCAGGTAAGGGTGATGTCGACGCTGAAGTTTGTGCCGAGAATGTTCTGGCCGACATACCCGTTGGCGTATGCGTCGTTGAGGGCTTCGCCGATGCGCTCTTGGGCCAACGCCATCTCGCCCCGGACGTAAAGGAAGCACTGGGCGAGACCCAGTGCGTAGCAGGTAATGAGGCAACCCTCGATCAGCTGGTGCGGGTCGCGCTCCATGAGGAGCCGATCCTTGTACGTGCCGGGTTCGCTCTCATCGCCGTTGACAACCAGGTAGTACGGGAACTTGCCGGGGGGCATAAAGCCCCACTTGACGCCGGCGGGGAAGCCGGCTCCGCCACGACCGAGAACCGTGGCGTCACGAACCTCGCTGTGAACGTCGCTGGGGCGACGACTCAGCGCTTTACGCAACCCGTCGTAGCCGCCGGTGGCCTCGAACCGCTCAAGCGTGTACGAATCTTCATAGGGGAAACGACTGGTGACAATCTTGGGTCCGTCGTTGTCGACATACCCGGCAGCATGAGCGATGTAGTCGTGGGTTGGCATCAGGCCTCCCCTCCTTCGTCGCTATCCACATCGTTGCGGGCGAGCCAAACGGGGGCCTCGTTGGCCTGCTCGGGCGGATAGATCCCCGCACCGGAACCAGCCGGAATCGACTGGCGGACCCGGGCGAGAGTGCCGTGCTCAGGGATGTCATCCGCTTTACCACTGCGAATATCGTCGATCAGGTCATCGAATTCACCGATGGTGATGCGGTGTCGGAAGCGATAATTGACCTGGAGGGCTGGGGCCTCGGTGCACGCCGCGATGCACTCCACGTCTTCGACAGTAAACATTCCGTCAGCGGTGGTACCGCCAGCCTTCACCCCGAGCTTCTCCTCGGCATGAGCGAGCAGTTCCTCACCACCGAGCAACTGGCACGACAGGTTGGTGCACACATTGACCATGTACTTGCCAACCGGATGGAACTTGAACATTTCGTAGAAGGAGCCGGTTCCCTTCACCTCAGCCGGCGTCGTGGCAGTGAGTTCTGCGATCTGGCGCATGGCCTCGTCGGTAACCCAGCCGTCCTGCTCTTGGGCAAGATGCAAGAGGGGAATCAATGCTGATTTTGGCTTCGGGTAGCGACCAATGATCTCGTGAGCGGTCGCCAGATTGGCCGTGGTGAAGTGCTCGGTCATCGGTCAACCTCGCCCATGATCGGATCAACGCTTGAGATGATGGCGACGCCGTCAGCGATCAGGCCGTTCTGCATAAGATGGGGCATGGTCTGCACATTGATGAAACTCGGACCGCGGACATGCATGCGATACGGGGTGGATGTGCCGTCACTCACCATGTAAACGCCTAGCTCACCGCGGGGCGACTCAACACAGGCATACGCCTCACCCTCAGGCACCTTGAAGCCTTCGGTAAAGATCTTGAAGTGATGAATCAGCGCTTCCATCGACTGATCGATGCGTACACGCGGTGGCGGCGTGACCTTCTTGTCTTGGATCCGGTACTCACCGGGAGGCATCTTGTCGAGAATCTGTTCGACGATACGCATCGACTCGCGGATCTCGTTGAGGCGAATTGCGTAGCGGTCATAGCAGTCGCCATAGCTGCCAACGATGACGTCGAAGTCAACGTCGGGATATGCAAGATACGGCTCATCGCGGCGGAGGTCCCAGGCATAGCCAGTTGAGCGAAGAATGGGGCCAGTGGCCGAGAGAGCCAGAGCCTCGTCGGCGTTCAGAACGCCCACGCCCTGAAGACGCTCGCGCCAGATCGGCTGTCCGGTCATGAGGATGTCGTATTCCTCGAGGCGAGGCGGGATCAGTTCGAGCAGGTGCTCGACGTCGGCTTCCCAGCCATCGGGCATATCCGCGGCTACTCCACCGGGTCGGATGTAGTTGTGGTTCATACGAAGGCCAGTGACTTTTTCGAAGAACCGGAGCACCTCTTCGCGCTCACGCCAGCCGTAGATCATCATCGACACAGCCCCGAGGTCCATGCCGTTGGTGGCCATGAACAGAAGATGCGACGACATCCGATTGAGCTCACACATGAGCATCCGGATCCAGGTGGCTCGTTCGGGAACCTCGATGCCAAGAAGCTTTTCGGTGGCAAGGCTGAACGCCAGTTCGGTGAACAGCGGCGAGGCGTAGTCCATGCGGGTAACGTTGGTGCATCCCTGAAGATAGGTGAGCTGCTCAGCCTGCTTCTCCATGCCGGTATGGAGGTATCCGACAACAGGTTTAGAGCGAAGGATGGTCTCGCCCTCCATTTCGAGCATCAGTCGCAACACACCGTGAGTCGAGGGATGCGAAGGTCCCATGTTGAGCAATACGCGCTCGTCGTCGGCCCCGGAGCTTGGATCGTTGCCGATCTCGGCACATTCAGCCTCGCTGAGACGAAGGACGGCAGAGTCGCCGCCGCGGCGCTTCACGCGCTCAGCACCATCGGTTTCGTGGCCGCCAGCCCCTTCGACATTTGCCGGGTCGGTACTTGTCATCGTTGGTTGCTCGCTGCCTTGAACTGCACTGGGATCGAACCAACCGCGTAGTCCTTGCGAAGGGGGTGGCCGACCCAGTCCTCGGGCATGAGCACTCGACTCATATCGGGATGATCAGCGAACACGATGCCGAACATGTCATAAACTTCACGCTCGAGATACTCGGCGCCGGGGTACAGGTCAAACGCCGTCGGAATCGTGGGTTCGTCACCATCAAGCTGAACCCGGATGCGGATGCGCTCGCGGCGGTGATGATTGATGAGAGCGGTCACGAGTTCGTAGCGGCCAGCATCGACGCCTTCAGGGAGGGCACGCTTACCGGCATAGGTCAAGTAATCAACGGCAGTGAGATCGATCAGTTGATCGAAGCCATCGGCGTGTGCTGCGGTGATCGCGCCCAGATAGTCGTCAACGGAGGCGTGGAGGATTACGTCACCATTGGAGTCAGCGACGATGGCGCCGTAGCGCATTTCGTGCCCTGGCCCCTGGTCTTCTATTACATCGTCAGCTACAGCGGCGGCAGCATTAACTGCGGTGTCGTCACTCATGTTCAGCCGCCGATGGTAAGACCGGCGGTCTGCCCGTCTCGCTGCTCGATCGTGATTCCTGCTCCAGCACCAGATGCTTCGCGACGCTGCGTGAGTTCGCCGCTCTGAATCTTCTCGTGAAGCGTGAAGATGGCATGCATGAGGGTTTCGGGGCCAGGCGGACAGCCCGGAGCGTAGACATCGACAGGTACTACTTCGTCGACACCCTGCACGATTGCGTAGTTATTGAACATCCCACCGCTGGAGGCGCATACACCCATGGAGATGACCCATTTTGGTTCCATCATCTGGTCGTACACCTGACGAAGCACTGGGGCCATCTTCTGAGAGACGCGGCCGGCAACGATCATGAGATCGGCCTGGCGCGGCGAGGCCCGGAAGACTTCCATGCCATAGCGGGCGAGGTCATAGTGCGCAGCACCGCTCGCCATCATTTCGATAGCGCAACAGGCAAGGCCGAACGTTGCCGGCCAACAGCTGCGGGATCGTGCCCACTTGACGAGGTCCTCGATATTGCCTGTGAGGAAGTTGTGATCCATACCCTCAAGGCCGGATTCGGCGATCGAGGCGGAGTCACCCAGCAGCGGAATTTGCGCCATCAGGCAGCCTGCCCATTGTCGAGAGGGAGTCCACGGTCCTCAAGGCCGACCCGCCGGATGGTGGTCTCGGTGGTCCGGTCAGGCGACACGGCACCACTCGGGCGAGCGACCTGCTTCAGAGGGCCCCATTCGAGGGCGCCGTTCCCGATGAGGTATACGAACGATTCGAAGACGGCAAAGGTGAACACCATGATCACGATGAGACCAAACACCCCAAGACCGCCGAATGCGATGGCGTAGGGGTAGAAGAAAATGATCTCGATATCGAACACGATAAAGATCATTGCCACGAGGAAGAACCGGACCGGGAATCGTTCGGGCGTCTCGCGGCTGGGGATGATTCCGCATTCGTACGCAGCACGCTTGGCAATCGAGGGGTCGCGCGGCGCCAAAAGACCAGAGGCAACGAAGCTACCTGCAGCAAAGAGTGCTGCGAGCACCAAGAGCGCCAGCAGGGGGAGATACTGGCCGAGCATTTGCTAGCCCGCCTGGAATTCAGCCCGGCGTACCAGCACAAGCTTGTCGCGCTCGTGAAGCATGTAGCAGAGGCCAAGGAAGATGATAAGCGAACCGATCGTGACCATGGCGGGCACGAGGCGCAAGTTGCCAAGGTTGCGGATCATGACAATTGACACGATCGGAGCGTTGGGATCAACCTCCGGGCGCTTTGGAGCGGTTCCGGGAAGGTTCGTGATCGATTCTTCGGTGACCTGCTGGACCTGGACAATGGCATAGCGAGTCGGATGCTTGATAGTGAGAGCGGTGCGAACCTGGGTTTCGATGCGATCCCAGCGGGACGGGTTCTCGGGCAGACCGCGCTTACCACCAATAGTAAACGCCTCAAGGACCTTGAAATCAGTTGCCGCCTGGAAGTCGAAATCACCGGACTGGAGCAGCATCGCGATTGCCGATGCCTGTGCCTCACCGGACTGAGCGGTGGACAACAAGGTCCAACCGCCGAGGTCGCTACTGTCTTGGTTGATCAGCCCCGGTGAGATCGCAGCCAACTCCGAGAGCGTGGTGGCTTCGTTCTTGGCTTGTTCGTAAGCGACCAGCGCAGCGATCTCGTCGTCGGATAGCCCTTCGGTTTGGTCTGGCGTGAGCGAATCAGCGGTGACGATGCCGTATTCGGCCCATGCAATCTGGACTTCAGCGAGATGCTCAGCATCGTCAATCGAGAGGCCCGACGTCGACATTGTGAGTGCGCTATCGCCGTACTCATCGATCAATTGGTCAGCGGCTGCGATGACGACCGAGTGGGCGTCGCTTAGATTTTCGGTTGCGAGATCGTCGGTCGCGTCGAGCGCCGCGAAGGTGAGGTGGCCCTCATCGTCTGTTCCCTCAACGATCTCAACCTGTTCCCAAACCGGGCTGTCACCGGCGTAGCCGATGCCGTAAATCCACCAGATTGAGGCCATGATGGCCATCCAGCCGAAGAAGCCAGCGAGCGATAAGAGCGTGCCGAGACGGGGGCCGGTATTGGTGCTGATAATCAGCCAGACCGACCCCATGAGCACCACGATGCCCGTGAGAACAGCCATGAAACCACGGATTTCAGGGTCCCAGGCGAGACCGGCGATGATGTCGAGCATCTCCATTAGAGGTTCCTCTCGAATGCAACGATTGCGTCGATTTGCTCGTCAGTGAGCAAACCTGGGTACGAGAACTCGTCGCCGCTGGCGATGGTCGGGCCGACGGGGGAAGAGTCAGTGTTCGGGCCGAAGCCTGGCATCTGACCGTTGCCTCCAGAACCACCGCGACCATATGTTGCCCCCATGGTTTGACCCTTGGTGATGAAATCGACGTGACTGGCAGCGGACTCGAACTGTTCGAGCGTCGTGCCACCACGCAGGTTGGGGCCAAAGAAGCCACCGCCCTGCGTGTACTTCTCGAGGATGGGTTCATCGGTGCCCTGGAGTTCGAGGCTGTAGGGCCCCGTGGCGTCGAAACTCCAACCATAGGTATGGCACCGGGCGCAGTTGTAGGTGCCGGCGGCGGCCGTGTTGGTGAAGAGGATCTCGCCGTACTCCAAGTACAGCTCTTGTCCGTCGATCGCTCCAGCGGTGGACAACAACTCCAACGCTGCGAAACGCCAGGCATCCTCGTTGCCTTCGTTGTCGAGCGACGAGTCGGCGGCCAATGCGGCCTCCCACGCGCTCTGGCGCACAGCGTCCACATCAGCGAGCCATGACGTGACCGCCGACTCGAGGGCATCCGCATGAACGGTCTCGGCGGCGAGCAGCGCTTGGGAGGCGTCGTTGTCTGCAACGCAACGACTATCAGTTGTCTGTTCGGTGCAGTCGAATCCGAAGGTCGCTCGGCTGGCCAAAGTGACGTCCCATGCAGTGGCGTCCTTGGCGTCGTTCACTGCACGCAACTCAGTTGCCCAGTCGGCGTCGCTTTCGGCGCGGAGTTTGGTTTCGACACCTTGGCGGATGCCAATGTCAACTTCGCTGTTGATCTGATCCTCGTCGATCTGGATCGACCGGATGTAGTAAACGATCTCATCGAGCTGCTGGTCGGTGAGCGGGCCACCGCCACCGCCACCCCAGGCTGGCATAACGCCATTGCGGCCAAAGTTCAGGGTGTGAATCACTTCATTCTCGGTGAAGCGGGAGAGCAAGGTGTTCAGGGCGGGGGCTTTCCAGCTCACCTGTGCGAGGAAACCACCGTCTTCGGTAGTGATAGCCGTGGAAACAGCACCACCGGAACCTTCCGAACCGTGGCAGGCGACGCACTGGGCGCCTTCGACATAGATCTCTTCGCCGCGGTTGGTAAAGATGCGCGACGTGTCGACGTCGCGTCCCTCATGGCGACCGGGTTCACCGAGCCAGTACAGCGGCAGCGTGACCGCCGTGATGGTCAGCAACACGAGGCTGGTGCCGAGAGCGAGATCAAGACGCTTGGTCTCTAGCTCGGCATCGTCCATGTATTGGCGCCGGTTGGCGGCCAACTCAATTTCGGAACCGAGCTCATCACGAGCGGATCGAATGTTGAAGTAGATGTAAACGAGACCACCAATAAAGACGATCGCCAAAATGACGAGGCCGATGGTTCGTTGTGTTGAAGCGGCGAGCAGCATGCGCGTGAAGAACTCTGGATCTTTGGTCTGAATACTCAGCTTGGGAACGGACGGAGGTTACTAGTGGCTTGACTGGCCGATGCAGTTGGGGCCTTCGGCTTCTTGACCAGTCGTGTTGGTGCCGATCGGAGGACCTTGGACGATGGCGCCAGTGTTGACGGTAAGTGAACCGTCACTACCGATGCTCATCGCGAAACGGTCCATGCCGCGAGGCGCAGGACCGCCACGCTTTTCACCAACTCGATTGTACTGCGAGCCATGACACGGACATTCGAACCATTGAGAGGTACCGCACTCGGGCACACGGCAACCGAGGTGGGGGCACTTCTGGTAGAGCGCAAGAATGCCACCATCGAGGCCCAATGTGAGACCTGCCTCCATGCCGGCGAGTTCGGGAGCCGAGTACGCGGCTCGAGCCTTCTCGACCGCGCCGTTTGGGTACTCGGTCAACCACATACGGCCTTCAGCCTTGTATAGGAAGCCATTGTTACTGCGGATATCGGCGAGCAAGTCGCTGACAAGTCCGATCTTGATGGCCGAGCCGAAGCCGCCACCAAGCTGGGGCCACAAGAAGGCAATGCATGCAGCGCCAAAGCCACCGAGACCGATCTGCATCATCAAAACGATCGAGCGGTTGAAGAACTGACGTCGGCTGACACCGATGACCTCGGGGTCCGGCGGCACGTATGGGGCAGGAGGGGCAGAGTCAGCGGCGAGGACGAGTTGCTGCGACGAGGCCTTGCGATCAAGCGCCGCAGCCCTCTCAACCTGCTTGCCGGAAAGCTCCGCTTCTGAACCGAGCGCCGAACTAGCAGTGTCGCGCTTCTTGGTCTCGCTGGACAAGATACCGACCGCTTCGTCGGCCTGACGACCGCGCATGATGGCAATAACGGCGGTGCCAGCCAGCACGACGATTGCGATAATTCCGAGGGTGATCATTGGCAGTCTCCTTTGCTCACAGCTCGAAGAAGAGTCCGGCTTCCCACGGGAAGACGAAGTTGAAGCCTGGACCTCGGAAGAACGAGCCGATCATGACGAGGATCGCCCAGAACATCAGGTGAATCGTCATTAGCGAGATCGCGAACTTGCGGTCCTCAGGCTTGGCCGAGGGATTTCGGTCGATATACGGAGCCAGGATCAGCACAAAGAGGCCGATACCCGGGATGGTCACGCCAGCAACCATCGGATGGAACATGGTCAACAGTTCCTGAAGGCCAAGGAAGTACCAGGGGGCTTTTGAAGGATTTGGCGTCTCGTTGAAGTTGGCCAACTCAAGCAGTGGAGCGTTCACAAAGATCGAGAAGATCAGGATGAACGCCGTGATGAAGAGAGCTGCTGCGAACTCGGCCACAAGAAGGTGCGGCCACGTATGAACCTTGTCCTGTGGAGAAGACTTCGTGTCTTGGATCGAACCAGACTTGACAACGGTGAGCAAACGCTGGGTGTTGCCCCCTGGCCCAGTCAGAACCGGCCCACCCGCAGTCGCCGCAGGGGCGCCAGCACCGGGAGTGGTGACAACAACGCCACCGGCTTCCCCTCCGCCCGATTTTGCTCCGGCGGCCTTTGAGCGCTCGAGCAAATGTGCAGGGATCTTTGATGCTGCTTCCTGCTGCTCGGCAGTAAGCGCTGTCTCCTCAGTAGACGACGCAGGTCCAGCCTTTGCAGCATCGGCCTTCGCACGAGCCTCAGCGGCCTTCTTACGGAGGTGTTCGGGAACTTCAGTCATGTTCTGTTCTCCCTGGTCCTACAACGGCCCCGAGATGCCGCCGTCCTTGCGGACTCTCCAGAAGTGAATCGCCATGAAGATGACGACAACGAATGGAAGCAGCAGCACGTGGAGCACGTACCAACGAAGCAGAGTATCAGTGCCGATTTCGACACCACCCAGCAGTACGAACCGGACCTGATCACCGAACACTGGGGTATACCCCATCATGTTAGTACCCACGGTCACAGCCCAGAGCGCCAGCTGATCCCATGGGAGCAGGTAGCCGGTGAAAGAAAGCAACAGCGTGAACTGAAGAAGCATCACGCCGATAACCCAGTTGAACTCCCGGGGCGGCTTGTAGGCGCCATGGTAGAAGACGCGAGCCATGTGCAGGAACACACTCAGCACCATGAGGTGAGCCGCCCACCTGTGCATGTTGCGAACCAATAAGCCGAACGTGACGGTGTTCTGCAGCGTATATATGTCATCCCAGGCCGCCGCCGCCGTCGGGCGGTAGAAGAACATCAAGAAGATGCCCGTGATCGTCAGGTGGATGAACAAGAGAAATGACAGACCACCCAAGCACAGGGTGTAGCTGACCTTCACCGAGTGGCGCTTCACCTTCACCGGGTGAAGGTGGTACAACACGCTGTTCATGATCACGTAGGACCGGTTGCGCGGGCTATCCGTGTAGCCCTTCCGGAAAATCGAACCAGGCCGGAAAATCGAGTTCCATGCCTGGGAGCTCTGGATCTGATCCCCCATTTGGGACATTGAATCCTGCATCCGTTGCGGGAACGGCTTCTTTACATCTTCGTCGGTAGCCATCTGAGTTCTTGTTTCTCCTACGCCTCAGCTGAGGCGCATTCCGTATCCGTAGCCATGAGTATTAGTCCGCTGATGAGAGTCACCGGCAGCGGGCGCATCGCTGATCTTGCCGAGA
The DNA here is from genome assembly GCA_018699415.1 of Acidimicrobiaceae bacterium. Lineage (GTDB taxonomy): Bacteria > Actinomycetota > Acidimicrobiia > Acidimicrobiales > Aldehydirespiratoraceae > JAACCU01. Next base: position 40,315 of record JABIQM010000086.1, on the reverse strand, counting down.
ATTATGACGCCTGTCGGGCACCGATCAACGCAAAGTGCGCAACGAGTGCACACATCATCGTCGATCGTGAAAATCACATGATCGTTGGGGTCGCTGCCAGGCTGCTCGGTACCGATCGCTTCGTCGATCGCATCCGGGCGCACCATGTGGATGCACTTCCAAGGGCAAATGTCGACACAGCCTTCGCACATGATGCACTCGGACTGGTCGATATGAATGAACTGCTTGGGCTTGACCTGCTGACTAAGCCAGGCTCCATCGACCTCTTGAAGGACGTAATCATCCCGGAAAAGCGGCATCGGAGGGTTTGCATCGACGTTGCTCACGACGACGAACCTTCCTTGATGAGTGGACGGCCAAAGGCCGAACGCTCAGGCGCAGCAGCAGCGGTATCCTGGCCACGCTTCTGCCAGGTTGACCACAGGGAAATATTTGCGCCCAAGGCGACGGTATAGATGATCACGGCGATGAGGTCACGGAGTACGACATACGTGATGTCGAGCGGCATGAAGCCGCCGTCACGTGAGTGTTTCAGAATCCCGCCAGGCCCAACGAAAAACTTGTCAACACGCCAGTTGAGTTCGTTGTCAGCCCACACCAACCATTGGTGAGGCACGACGCCATAGACCCAGAACATCAAGAAGAAGACGATGAATGAACCCAGCATGGCTTGGCCCCACGTCATGGACGCGTCGGCTGGGAACCGCTTTGAATACGCGACGATCCCCCCCGTGATCACGAGGGCAACGATGCAGGACAGAACAAAAGCAACCACGCTCGACTCCAGGTGGGAGGCGGGAGTTCACGAACTTCGTGAAACCGCGCACAAGTGTAGTCCCATCAGGCCAAAGCCCTCGGGTTGGGTGGAGGGTTTACCATGTCAATTTCTAACTTCACACATTCGGCGACAGATCTCGCGACATTCCTTCGCCCACTTAGCCGGACGTGCGACACTGCCTCTATCCTCTAGAGGTCTGTGTCATCATCCTCGTCTTCTTGAAGACTGTATGAAGGCGCACCCAATCTGTCCTTAGCCCCGCACCGGAGACCACGGTGACCGAACTTCCCGAGCATCTGCTGAAACGAGCGGCCGAAGCCCGCGCTCGCCTTACTGGCGAAGGTGGCGGTGGAGGCGGCGACGCCGCACCGGCCGCGACGCCTTCCGTTGCCACCCCTGTTGTTGCAGCATCACCAGCCGTCCCCGAGGAGCCGAAGGCCCCCGAGCCCGTCGCCCCATACGTCGAGGCCGGCCTGAAGCGCAAGACAATCCCGGCGTGGATCATTCCCGTGCTGTTGTTCTTGCCGATGTGGGCCATCTACTACGTGGGCTATCTCGAGAATCCCCCCGCCGATGCAGGTGGGTTGCTTGTCGAGGGTGGTGAGATCTACAGCGGCCAATGCGCCAGTTGCCATGGTGGCACTGGAGGCGGCGGTACCGGTCGTCAACTCAACGATGGCCAGGTCTTGTTAACCTTCCCGAGCGCTGAAGCCGGCGAGGCCTACGACGGCATCGCCGGCCAAATCGCATGGGTTGCCAACGGCACCGCTGGAACCAGCACTGCCACATACGGCGACCCGGCACGCTCTGGCGGCGCTCGCACCCCTGGCAGCTTCGGTCAAATGAGCGGGTTCGGTGGCGGCCTTTCCGCAGAAGAACTTGTCGCCGTCGTCTACTACGAGCGAGTCACCCACGGCGGTCTCGACGATGTCGCCGCTGAGGCCGAGCTTCACCTGCTTGAAGAACTCCTCCAGGTGATGGAGGAAGAGGGCGTTGACCTTGACTCCGGTCTTCAAGCCGAAGATCTTCAGTACCTCATCGACACAGCCCGCGCTGGCGCAGACGGCGACGAGGAACACGCTGCCGGCTGATGCGGCCGCTTGGCTGAACCAGAACTGATACGAACCCGCCTCCTCGGAGGCGGGTTCTGTCCTTTTCAGCGAATGACCCGAGCGGGGACAGAACGAGGACCGCGGATCGCGCCCTCGGCCCAGATCACGTTCGCGTCCGCCACCAGTTCGAAGCGTGGGGCGTGCGCCAGCCAGGTACGAATCCCGACGTTGAGTTCGAGCCGAGCAAGGTTCGAACCAAGGCACCGATGGATCCCGGCACCGAACGCAACATGGCGGTTTCGTTCGCGATCGATGAGCACCTTGTCTGCATCCTCAAAGAGTTCAGGGTCGCGGCACGCCGCGGGGAACGCCATCATCACCGTGTCACCTTCGGCCATCTCTACGCCACCGATCTCAACCGGTTGGGTGACTGTGCGCCAAAGACTCACCGACGCGAACGCTCGGAGAAACTCCTCAATCGCATTCGGGATACGCGATGGATCAGCGACGAGGCGCTCACGATCGGCGGGCGTCTTTGCCAGATGCAAAAGAGAGGCACCGAGCACACCCCAGGTCGTGTCGATCCCAGCGATGAGCTGCAGGGTGAGTATTCGTTGGAGCGTCTCATCGTCGAATCGTTCGCCGTCGATCTCAATCTCCAGCAGGTAACTGATCAGATCATCTTGGGGGTCAGCTCGTCGCTCGTTGATCACCGCGCCGAAGTAGGCCGCCATTTCGCCAACGGCGACATCGCGTATATCCGTATCGAGATCCCCAAGCTCGAGCGCGTGAATCCATTGCCGGAACCGGTCGCCGTCAGAGGGTGAGATACCAAGAATCATCGCTATCACGGCCGCCGGTATATGGGCGGCGTAGTCGCTCGCAAGGTCGACGACATCGCGTTTGATCAGCTCACGGGCCAGCCCCTCGCAGTGCTCCTCGATGACTGGCTCCCAGGCCATTACCCGCTTCGGGTTGAAGAAGGGCAGAAGCTCGCGGCGAACGTCCATGTGCTCCGGCGGGTCAAGATGAATCGGCGGAAACTTCGCTCGCTGCTTCGTGCCCCCGATGGTTGCGCCGCTATGACCGCTTGAGAATACGGTCGTGTCGTGAGCGATCGCCGAGAGGTCCTCGTGGCGGGTCGGCAACCACACCCCCTCGTTGTAGCGATCGGTATGCGCGATCGGGCAACCCGTTCGCAGCTCATCCCAAATCGGCCATGGGTCTGCAACCCACTCAGGAGCGTGATGATCCCAGTCGGTGGACCAATTTTCTACTGGCGGCCTCATGCTCATGAGCGCAAAGTAACAGCGCCGTGATCCACGAGTCCAACAAAGTGCCCCGTATCGAACCAAGAAACCATTGGACTAGGCAACATGGGATAAAGAACTCATGCGTCTGGGTCACCTGCCTGCGGTGTTGCGCCCGCGATCATGGTGCAAACGGGTTGAATGCCTCAGCGACGATATGTCGAGGAAGTGAAGTCGAGGAGACCAGGTGGACATCACGATGACTGACGCATGGCGGGCGCTTTGCACCCACGCCGAACATTCCGCCGATCTCGAGTTGCGGTCGCTCTTTGCTGACGATCCAGAGCGCGTCGGCCGTATGACTTTGTCAGTCGGCGATCTGGTCGTCGACTTGTCAAAGAATCGGGTGAACCCCGCTGTGCTGGCCGACCTGATCGCGCTGGCCGAGACGACCGGTGTAGCTGATCGAGCGACAGCAATGATGCGTGGCGACCGCATCAACTCGACGGAGGACCGAGCGGTTCTACACACCGCACTTCGCGCCCCGATGGGCCAAATGGTCACGCTTGATGGCGAGGACGTCGTGCCGGGCGTACACCGTGTGCTTGCCAAGATGGAGGCGTTCACCGATCGGGTGCGCGACGGCGACTGGGTCGGTGCGACCGGCATACCCATCGAAACAGTCGTCAACATCGGTATCGGGGGATCCGACCTCGGCCCCGTCATGGCATACGAGGCGCTCGCCGCGTTCCGCCATCCACGTATCCGCTGCAAGTTCGTGTCCAACGTCGACGGCAGCGACCTCGCCGCAGCCGTTTCTGAGCTCGATCCGGCCACCACAATGTTCGTGGTCTCGTCAAAAACGTTCACCACACAAGAGACACTCGCCAACGCACAGTCCGCTCGTCGCTGGCTGGTCGATCGGCTTGGCGACGACGCCGTCGCCAAACACTTCGTCGCAGTGTCCACCAACGCTGATGCCGTGGCCGGCTTTGGGATCGACACTGCGAACATGTTCGACTTTTGGGATTGGGTGGGCGGCCGCTACTCGATGGACTCCGCCATCGGCCTGTCACTCATGCTTGCCATCGGGGCCGAGGCGTTCAGCGAAATGCTCGATGGCTTTCGGATCGTCGACGACCACTTCGTCACGACCCCACTCTCAGAAAACGTTCCGGCACTCCTTGGACTCATCGAAGTTTGGTACCGCACATTCTGTGACCTGCCGACTCGGGCAGTCCTGCCCTACTCCCGCTACCTCCATCGATTCCCCGCCTACCTCCAGCAACTCGACATGGAGAGCAACGGCAAGCGAGTGCGGCTTGATGGTGAACCCGTCACGTACGAAACCGGGCCGATCATCTGGGGCGAGGCGGGGACAAATGGCCAGCACTCGTTCCATCAGCTTTTACATCAGGGCACCACAGTTGTGCCCACCGACTTCATTGTGATGAGCGCCCCCGACCACACCAACGACCAACTCACTGGGGTCGAAGCCCACCACGATCTCTTGGTGGCGAACTGCCTCGCCCAGTCCGAGGCGCTGGCGTTCGGCAAGACCGCCGCTGAGGTGGCAGCGACCGAGACCAACCCGGCGCTGGTCAGCCACCGCACGTTCCCCGGTAACCGGCCATCGACGACAATCATGGCGCCGTCGCTCACCCCCTCGGTACTTGGCCAACTCGTGGCGCTCTACGAACACCAGGTGTTCACCCAGGGCGTGGTGTGGGGACTCAACTCGTTTGACCAATGGGGGGTTGAACTCGGCAAAGTACTAGCCGCCGCCATCATCCCCGAACTCGCCGCCGACCACGAACCAGCCCTGAACCACGATGCCAGCACCAACGCTTTGATCCGCAGGTATCGGGCCATGCGAAAGTAATGCACGGGCTGCATGGCGCCGTCTTCTCTGTCCGCCCGTCACTTAGTACGGTTCGCGGATGCGTCCGTTCAAGCAAGTTGATGTATTCACGGCGGTTCCCTACCGCGGCAATCCGGTGGCTGTCGTGTTCGACGGCGATGATCTCTCCGATAAACAGATGCAGCAGTTCGCTCATTGGACGAACCTGAGCGAGACCACGTTCATCCTGCAGCCAACAGATGCTGCGGCCGACTACCGGGTCCGCATCTTCACGCCCGGGTCCGAGCTCCCGTTCGCCGGCCATCCAACCATCGGCACCTGCCACGCTTGGCTCGAAGCTGGGGGCATCCCGGCGACTGAAGGAATCGTCGTGCAGGAGTGCGGGGTTGGCCTCGTCAACCTTCGTCAAGCAGATGGGCGGCTGGCGTTCGCAGCCCCCGATCTCATCCGCAGTGGTCCCGCTGATGAAAGAGACATCGCCCGTGTCTGCCTGGTCCTTCAGATCGATCGTGCCGATGTGCTCGACGCTCAATGGTGCGACAATGGCCCGGGCTGGATCGCAGTGCGCCTTGCCAGTGCAGAGGCCGTCCTGGCCCTCGAGCCTGACTTCGGCGCGGTGGAAAGCTACGACATCGGCGTCGTTGGCCCTAGCCCCGTCGGGGTGATCGGAACCGCCAAGATCGGAGCCGTTGGCGCCAGGGACGATGACATCGCCATTGAGGTGCGCGCCTTCTTTCGCGCTGGTGGACAACCTGCCGAGGACCCGGTCACCGGCAGTCTCAATGCCGCGCTCGCCCAATGGCTACTAGCCGACGGCACCCTCACTGCGCCGTATGTAGCGGCACAAGGCACCGCACTCGGTCGGGCGGGGCGAGTGTTCGTCGACCAAGCCGACGGTGAGATCTGGGTCGGCGGCGACGCTGTCACCTGCGTGAACGGCAAGATCGACATCTGACCACCTAACGCCTGGTCTAACTCCGGCGTGATTTCGTGGCACCTCGAGTTGGGGTCCCAGTCGCCGATGCCTCCTACAGGAACGACACATCGATTTCGTCACGCAACATCGGACTCGCCTCGACCGAACCGCCCGGCCCAGGCTCCGGTGCTGAAGCAGGCCTGGAGGAGGTAGCCGCCGGTTGGGGCTTCCCAGTCGAGCATCTCGCCAGCGACATAGACGCCGGGACACGCATTCAGCTGGAGGGACTCGTCAACCGCTGACCATGCAACGCCACCTGCGGTCGAGATCGCTCGATCGATCGAGGCCATCGCCGTGATCAGCACCGGGACCGCCTTGACGAGCGCCGCCATTCCGACTCGATCGTCGGGCAACCGATTGCCGGTGGCTTCACGCAGAAGAGAGATACCGACGGGCTTGATTCCGGCTCGGCGAAGGTATGTCGAGACACTGTCCTTCGGGCGTTTCGTTTCGAGCCGAATGCCCAGGCCATTGTGCGAAACGTCGGGGAGCAGATCAATCTGGATCGTTGCCGTGCGGTTTCGGCTGAGCTCATCTCGTATCTGCGGTCCGAGCCCATAGATGGGCCCACCTTCGAGTCCGCCGCGGGTGACCACGGGTTCGCCCCGGATGGTCTGGTCGGCGATCGAGACCGCCACATTCTTTAGCGGTTCACCTTCAAAGTCAGCGAGATGCTTGGGGGTCCAATCGACGAGAACTCCTGCGTTCGCAGCGGCGAGATCAACACACTCGACACCGGCGTCTCGCAGGATCTTGATCCAGCTCCCATCACCTCCGACCCGCGGCCAATTCCCGCCGCCAAGGGCGAGCACGACCCCATCGGCCCGGAGTTCCTGCGTCGATCCATCCTCGTCAACAGCAGAGATCCCACCATCAACGAACCCTGACCAGGCAAGTCCGGTTCGAAACTCCACCCCCGCTTCGACAAGCCGAGCCAGCCAGGCTCGCAGCAAAGGCGTTGCCTTCTGCCCCACCGGGAAAACTCGGCCGCTCGAGCCAACGAACGTCTCAACTCCGAGTTCGTCGGCCCACGCGCGCAGGGCAACGGGGTCGAACGCCCGGATCATCGGTTCAAGCTGCGGACGACCAGGGCCGTACCGATCCAGAACATCATCGAGCGGCTCGCTGTGCGTCAGATTGAGGCCGCTTCGCCCAGCGAGCAGCAGCGTTCGACCGAATGATCGGCGTTGATCGATGACCGTTACGTGACGACCCATCGTCACCAGCCGTTCAGCAGCCATCAAGCCGGCCGGGCCCGCGCCGACAACGATTGCAGTCATCTCTGCTGACCGTCAACGTTGGCTAGGTCATCGATCCACCAGAGATTGCAACTGGTCTGAGCGGTCAGGATCAGGAACGCCGCGCCGTTCATGGCGAACATCACCGGCATACTCCGGCTGGAGATCTCGCTGCCGACAGCGGCAACGAAGGTGTTGAGGGCGAAGTAACCCATGCGAATCTCCGTCGGCCCGATCCCGTAGTCGGCGATCGGGAACTGGTTGGTGACTGTGAACGAGAAGAAGGAGACAGCCATGGTGGTGCACGTGATCAGGATCAGCAGGGTCTGAGATCGCCTACCCCTTGGTAACGATGAGCTGGAACTCAATAACGCCCTCATCCGCGATCGAAACGACGACCGGGGCTGACGGCGGAGTAATGCCAAAGTCTTGCCATACCATCCCAGCCGAGCCGGTAACGATGCCGAAGCCGTCGGCACGCAGGACCGCCGTAATGGTAAACGTCACCTCGTTGGTTGTTGCTGCGATGGTGAGATCTCCAACAGCGGCGACGGTCACGGTCTCTCCATCAGCAAGACCAGCGGGCAGTTCGACCGGCTGGGTCAGCGTGAAACTGGCAGTCGGGAAGCTGCTGGCGTCGATAGTTCTACGAATGGCGCTCTCGCGTCGCTGATCGTTGGAGATGATCGTGGTCATGTCGACAACGATGTTCGCAGCGGTGAGGCTGCCACCCTCGATGGTAAGTGCGCCAGTGACGCCACCGCTGCGGCCGACGGCGACAACCGCGCCGACCGTGAGCTCTTCATCAACCCGGAAGCCAGCAAAGCTGCCGCTGGCGGTCTCAAAGTCGAACGAACCGATCTCATCATCGATAATCCAGGTTGCATTGACGTCGCCATCATCGGGCACGGCATCATCGGGCACGGCATCATCGGGCACGGCATCATCTGAATCATCACCTGCCGCAGCAGCAAGATCCTCATCCAACTGCGCACTGGCGGCATCAACCGACACTTCGTCCGGCGCATCGCCGTTAAAAACAAACCACCACACCACGATTCCAAGAACCGCTACAACCGCCAGCACTCCACCAAACAGTGTCTTCTTGCTCATACTCAATCCTTGTTCGTAGTGCGTATTAGAGGCCAGCTGCGACCTCGGCGACAGCAACGAGAGTCTCGTCGATCTCCGCATCGGTGTGCGCCAGCGACGGGAAAATTGCCTCGTAAGCGCCCGGCGCGAGCGTGATCCCGCGGTCAAGCATGCCGTGGAAGAACTTGGCGTAGACGCCGTTGTCGCAGATCGCCTTGGCACTGTCGAAGTCAGTTGGGGCAGTGTCGCCGAAGAACAAACCAACGAGCGGACCAATCCGGGGGACGACGGCGGCCACACCCGCTGTATCGAAGGCGGCCTGCATGCCGTCTGCGAGGCGGGCGGCGATGGCAGCGAGTTCGTCATAGGCCTCGACAGTCAGGTGTTGCATGGCAGTAAGGCCCGCGGCCGTTGCCAACGGATTCCCGGACAGAGTGCCAGCCTGATAGACGCCGCCGAGCGGGGCGAGGTTGCCCATGATCTGGTGAGAGGCGCCGAAGGCACCCATGGGGAGACCACCGCCGATGACTTTGCCAAAGCACCAGATATCAGGCTGTACGCCGAACCACTCAGCCGCGCCCCCGCGACAAAGGCGGAAGCCGGTGATGACCTCATCAAACATCAGCAACGCTCCAGCGGCGTCGCAGGCGTCACGAAGACCTTCGAGAAAGCCAGGAGCCGGGCCAACAAGACCCATATTGGCGGCGATCGGCTCGACGCAAACAACCGCAACGCTCTCATCGATCTCAGGCACAACGTTGTAGGGCGCAACCACGGTGTCAGCGACCGCTCCGGCAGTTACACCTTCAGACCCGACGAGACCCTGCTGGGCGATGCCCGAGCCGCCGGCCACGAGCAGCGAGTCGGAATGGCCGTGATAGTTGCCGGCAAACTTGATGATCTTGTCGCGGCCGGTGGCACCGCGAGCAAGCCGTATTGCCGACATCGTGGCCTCGGTGCCGCTCGACACAAGCCGTACCTTGTCCATTCCTGCGACCCGGGAAGTCATCTCCTCGGCGATGAGAACCTCATTCTCCGTCGGAGCCCCATAGCTAGTTCCGCGAACCGCAGCATCCTGGATGGCGCCGATGATCGCCGGATGGGCGTGGCCGAGAATCGACGGACCGTAGCTCTGGACATAGTCGATGTAGCGGCGTCCCTCGACGTCATACACAAACGGACCCTCAGCTCGCGCCACAAAGTAAGGAATGCCCCCGACCGAGCCAAAGGCTCGAACTGGCGAATTCACCCCGCCAGGGATGACAGCCTGAGCGCGTTCGAAAAGGCTGGCATTGGTAGTGGTCACTGCAATCCTTCGGCGATGAGTCGGGAGAAGTAGGTGAGAATGAGATCGGCACCGGCTCGCTTGATCGCACCGATGTGTTCAAACGCCACGGGCTCAAGCTCGAGCCAACCGTTCTGAGCAGCGGCATGAACCATCGCATACTCACCGCTCACGTGATACGCCGCTAACGGGATGTCGATCTCCTGGCGAACTCGGGAAATCACGTCGAGGTAGGGCATGGCGGGCTTGACCATGACGATGTCCGCGCCTTCGCCAATGTCCTCGCGGATCTCTTCCATCGCCTCGCGGGCGTTGGCAACATCTTGCTGGTAGCCCCTCCGGTCACCGCCACCGACAATGGTGACATCGACCGCGTCCCGAAAAGGGCCATAGAGAGCCGTGGCGTACTTTGCCGCATAGGCGAGGATGGCAACCTCATCAAAGCCGGCGTCATCAAGCGCTTCACGAATAGCGAATACTTGACCGTCCATCATTCCGCTCGGAGCCACAATGTCGGCTCCGGCGGCGGCCTGGACAACTGCTATCTGCTCATAGATTTCAAGAGTGGCATCGTTGTCGGGCTGACCGAGATCGTCGAGCACGCCACAGTGGCCGTGGTCGGTGTATTCGTCGACGCAAAGGTCGGGGATGATCACGAGGTCGTCACCATGGTCATCGCGCAGATCCTGGATCGCCAGTTGCACAATGCCATCCGGGTTGAACGCCTCGGTCCCCTCATGATCCTTGTTCAGCGGAACGCCAAACAACATCACCGCAGGAACGCCGAGGTCCTTGAGTTGGCGAACCTCTTCGCGCAACGACTCACGAGAGTGCTGCATCTGGCCCGGCAAGGATCCAATCGGTTGCGGCTCATCAATGCCTTCACGCACGAAAAGCGGCGCAATCAGATCATCGGGATGAAGCCGTGTTTCACGGACCATCCGCCGAAGGGCAGGAGTACGACGAAGGCGACGAAGGCGACGCTGCGGAAAACTCACCCCGCAATGCTAGCGCCTCACGTTTTGCGCCGACGAAGGCGAGCGGGGCCGACTCCCTCGTTGGAAAAGCTTCAGAGGCCGAAACGGCGGAACGGGAAGTCCAGCAGGGAGTCAAGAACGATGTCTGCGTCGGGGTGGACGTCGAGCTTGGTGATGCGATTAGGGACCACGATGCACGTCATCCCTGCGGCTTTGGCGGCAGAGCAACCGTGCTTTGAGTCTTCGATGACCAGAGTCTCGACCGGATCGACCTCAAGCGCAGCAGCCGCAGCGAGGAACAGGTCGGGATGGGGCTTGCCGCGATCGACATGGTCACGGGTGCGGACTGCGGCGAAGTGTCGACGGAGTTCGAGCCGCTCAAGATGAGGGTCAACCCACGAAATCGGCGAACTGCTTGCTACCGCCAACGGCAGGCCGGCGGCTACGACGGCTTCGATCAGCTGGACAACGCCGGGCAAGGCCGGGACCGAGTAACGAGCATGCTCGTGGGCCGCACGGGCCTGCTCGATTGCGTCGGCATCAGGAGGCCGTCCGAGGCGTTCTTCGAGATGCTCGTGCAAGGGGCGATTGTCGGCTTTGCCGATCGAATGCACCCAGTCCTCAAGATGCACCTCGAGGTCGTGTGCCTCATAAGCGGCTCGTACCATCTCAAAGATCGGCCACTCCGTGTCGGCGATCGTGCCGTCGAAGTCAAATATGACGGCGGAAAGAATCATCCGGTGATCATGACCTCAATCAAGGTCAAGAGCGAACCGGTAGAAGGCGATCATTTCCGTGAACGGCTCATTCGTCTCCAACTACTACCGCCGCAGACCACACCGAGGGTCCTCGGCGACGAGCCGCTCACGCCCGCAATCCTGCACGGACTCGTCGATCCAGATGTGCGGATAGCAGCGACATCGTGGGGCAACAATACGTGTGGGTCAGACAGGGCCAGCACCGGGAGCCTGGCCGGTGTCGAAGCCATCCTCGGTGTGGATCACGACCCGATCGTTGAAATAGTCGACCAGTGCGTCCACCAGGCCCGGGATCGTATGAATGGCGGCTTCGGCGGTGACCTCAACTGCGAGATCCACAGCAACCTCAGCAGTGGCGGGGCCGATGACGGCGACCACCGGCGGAAGCCCATCGACGCCAACCTGGTCGACGAGGTGGGTCACTGTGGAACCCGATGTGAACACCACCGCGTCGGCATCGCTACATGCCTCTCGGCCCGAGTCATCGACCGTCACTGCGACCGTGTGATAGGCGGTCACATCCTCAACGCTCCATCCCGCGGCGCGTAGCTCGTCAGGCAGCACCGATCGGGCCGAAGCGGCCCGGGCGAGCACGACTCGTCCGCCAGACACAGGCGGGGCAGGGAAAGCTTCGATAAGCCCTTCTGCAATCGATCGATCGGGAACAAGATCAACAGTGAACCCGAGGGCCTCCGCTCGGGCTCTGGTGCCTGGCCCGATGCACGCGATGCGAACACCTGTCGCAACCTCGGCCGAGTCGACCCGAGATACGCCATTGGGACTAGTGAAGACAAGCCAATCGCTGGGCGCAAGCAATCGCACGGCCGACTCCAAGACCGCCCCACCATCGTCGGGGTCGACAATGTCGATCACCGGCACCGATAGAGCTGTCGCCCCAACTGCCTCAAGCGCAGCAACAAGCGCAGCGGCCTGAGAACGAGGACGTGGGACCACCACCCGGAGTCCGCACAGCGGCCCGACAGTCATCAGATGTCAGCGAGGAGGTCCGTGCCTCCGGCGTCGTCGAGCAGGAACCGGGCCACGCTCCGACCAAGCACCTCAGGTTCGGAACTGATGCGCCGCTCGCGAATGAGCACTCGCCCATCCAGCGACGACAACATACCGACCAGTTCGATCTCGTCACCGATCAGCACCGCGTAGGCGCCGGCCGGAAGATCGCAGTCGCCGCCCAGCTCGGACAAGAACGCACGCTCCGCATCGACGACCCGACGGGTCGGCGCGTCATCAATCATGGCAAGCGCGGCCAGCGTGTCGACATCATCGGCACGGCATTCGATCATCAGCGCACCTTGCGCAACCTGGGGCACCATGATGGACGGGTCAAGCACGTCGACGACGCCAGCGTCGATGTCCATACGTTCGATGGCGGCGGCAGCCATGACAATCGCATCGAAGCCGGCAGCCTTCTCAAGACGGGTTTGGATATTGCCGCGGAGCTCTGAAAACTTCAGGTCAGGCCGGTGCCACGCCATCTGCGCTCTACGCCGCACAGATCCCGTAGCGACCCTGGCGCCTGGGGCAAGCGAGTCCCACAACGCACCGACCAGCGCGTCACGAGCATCGGCCCGGGCGGGGATGGCGGCAACGACAAGCTCGTCGGGTGTGACCGCTGGCAAATCCTTGCCGGAGTGCACGGCGAAGTCAGCGCGGCCATCGAGAACTGCGGCCTGAACCTCTTTGACGAACACGCCCTTGCCTCCCATCGAGTGGATTGGCACATCCGTACGCCGGTCACCGACCGTCGAAACGACCACTTCTTCGATCGGGTAACCAAGCAAGTCCGCAACATGACGGGTCTGCCACAACGCCAAAGCACTTCCGCGGGTGGCGGCTCGCAACGGCCGGCTCTGAGACATGCCCGCTCTAGAGATCGAACAGATCGCGTAGCGATTCGGCGAGACGGTCGCCGCGGGCCTTGCCGGCAGCGTCCTTCAACCGAACCGTGGGCTCATGGAGCATCTTGTTGACCAAACCGTGGGCCAGTGCTTCGACCGCGGCACGCTCAGCCGGTTCGAGGTCGGCGAGTTTGGCCGAGAAACGATCGAGTTCGCCATCAACGATCTTGTCCGCCTTGCCCCGTAGCTCACCAATCAGCGGTGCGACTTCGCGAGCTGAGTTGAGGGCATGAAATCGTTCAACCTCATTCGTGACGATGTGCTCGACATCGACCACAACTGCAGTGCGGCCTTCCATCTGCACTTCGATGAACTCACCGATCGCTTCCATATCAAGGAGGGTGATACCAGACAGGTCAGCGGCTTCAGGGTCAACATCACGAGGCACGGCCACATCGACAATCAAGAGCTCGCGACCTTCACGCGACGCCAAGAGATCGGCGACAGCGGTGCGTTCGAGAATCAGGTCGGTGGCCCCGGTGGTGGTGACGAGGACGTCGACATGAGCGAGTGTGTCGGTGAGGTTGTCGAGAGCCACGGCTTGACCGTCACAGACACCGGCAAGTCGCTCGGCCCGATCCCATGTGCGATTGGCAACAAAAATCTGCTGGGTACCAGCGGCAGCGAGGGTCTTGACGGTGCCTTCGGCCATCTCGCCCGCGCCGAGCACAAGCACAGTTCGATCAGTGAGCGCACCGAGGCGATCCTTTGCCATGGCAACAGCGGCCTGGCTGACAGAAGCGATGCCTCGACCAATGGTGGTCTCGGTGCGAACCTTCTTGCCACACTCGACCGCATGCCGAAATAGCGGCTCGAGCGTGGACCCCAACGTGCCTTCATCGCGGGCAGTGTCCCAAGCGTTGCGGACTTGACCGAGTATTTCGTGCTCACCCACAACCGCGGAGTCGAGCCCGGAGACAACAGAGAAGAGGTGCCGGACGGCCTCGATGTCGTGCAAAGCGTAAATATGGTCGGCCACATCTTCTGGGGCGAGACCGGCGTGACGACACAAGAACTCGCGCACGTCGTGATAGCCACCATGGAACCGCTCAGCGAGCGCGTAGATCTCGACGCGGTTGCAGGTGCTCAGGACGACGACTTCGGAAAGGTTCTCCGCTGACCCGAGGTCGGCGAGAGCCTTCGACAGTTCCTCGGGCGCGACCGTCATGCGTTCGAGAGAATCGAGCGGCGTGGAACGGTGGTTGCAGCCGATAGCGACGAGAGACATCGGCATCTATCGTACCCTTCGCGCGGCGCGAGAAGCCGATCGGGCCGTAACCGTCACGTCCCCACCTCCCCATTCGAGCGGTGCAGATGAAAGCCGAGGATCTGAAGCTCGGTGGCCAAATCAACCACCCGCAATTCGACGTCGTCGGGGACGGTCAGAACTGTTGGGACGAAACTCATGATCGACTTCACCTCAGCCTCGACGAGTGCCTCGGCGACTCCCTGCGCGGCGCTCGCCGGTGTAGCGATGACTCCGATGGCGATCTCGAACTCGTTGACTACTTCGCTCAGGTCTGCGGGCGCAAACACGGGTACGCCATCGATTGTGGCGCCGATCTTGTCAAGGTCCGTATCAACGGCAGCGGCAACCGGGAAGCCGGCATCGGTGAACCCGGTGTGGTTAGCGAGAGCGCGGCCAAGGTTGCCGAGGCCACACACCACCACTGGCCAGGTGTTGGACAGACCAAGCGCACGGCTGATTTCAAATTTCAGATAGTCGGACTCGTAGCCAACCCCGCGCGTGCCATACGTGCCGAGGTAGGAAAGATCCTTGCGGACCTTGGCTGCATTCACACCAGAAAGATCGGCCAATTCTTCGGACGAAACAGTGCTCTGCCCGGGTGGCGCGACCTCCCCAAGCGCCCGCAGGTAAAGCGGGAGCCGAGCGACAGTTGCTTCGGGGATGTGTCCCGATCCAGCCATACGTCCAACGTACGAGCTTGTGCACATATTCACAATCACAATCGCACAAGCGGCCCAACTCACTAGTGTCACACCGTTATGTCAAACCCCGCTCGCGAACTCCTCCAGGACAAAAACTACCGAGGCTTCCTTGTCGCCCAGACCTTCCTCGCCGGTATCAACGGAACTTCACGGTTCACATTTGTCTGGCTCGTAATCACGCTCACCGACTGGACCGCGGCCGAAGGACTCGTTGCCGTCTGTCTTGGCCTCCCCGCAATGCTCTTGTCGCTCCCCGCTGGGGCCTATTCAGATCGCGTTGACCGCAAGCGGTTGTTCGTCGTGTGGACAACAGCCCTCATCGTCGGCCTGGCCACCGTGACCGCAATGATTGCCACCGGTTGGGCGACCCCGTTCCGGACCGGAGTGGCCGCTGTCTTTATCGGCACCATCATCACAGTGAACCCACCGAACTTGAATGCAATGGTCTCGCTGCTCGTACCCGGCGATCGGCTAATGAACGCAGTGGCGCTTCAAAACGGAGCCATGCAGGCAGCCGGTTTCAGCGGCGTGATCGTCGCCGGCGTGGCAATCCAAGTCCTGGGTGACGCCGGCGGATTTGCGTTTCTCACAGGGTTCGCACTGATCTCGCTACTCAGTATCCGCAAGGTTGTGATCCCCCCCGACGAAATTACCGAAGGATCCAAACAGACAGCTTCGAAAAGCCTCGGAAAGTCGATCCGAGAAGGTTGCACCTATGCGGCACAAACCGAGCTGATTCGCAACCTTCTGCTGATCAGCTTGGTTCTCGGGAGTTCGTTTGCAGTCATGCAGATCTCGATGCCTCGCGTGGTCGAAGACGTCTACGAACGCGAAGCTGCCAGCGCGGGCACAGTCCTCGGGGCATTCGGCTTCGGCATGCTCATCAGCTCGGCATTCATGGCCAACAAGACCAACGTTCGCCATGGCCGAAACATGGCCATTTGCATCGGCATCGGGCTTGGCGGCGGCCAACTCTTACTCAGCTTCGCGCCCAACCTTTTCGTCGCAGTTGCCGTCATGTTGGCCTGGGGGATGAACGCCGGCGTCGCAATGGCCAGTCATCGCACCGTCCTGCAGCACAACACTGCACCAGAGATGATGGGGCGAGTCATGGGGCTCATGATGATGGGATTCATGGGCGGACTTCCGATCGGTGCCGGCATCGCCGCAGCGCTGTCGAGGCTCATGGAGCCAACCAACACGATGCGCACTGTTGGCGCTGCCACCATCGTGGTCGCCGCCAGTCTCTCCTGGCACAAGTCAATTCGCTCGATTCCCTAGCGCTATCCGAGCAGTTCGGCCAGACCGATTCCGGACTCGCCACCGCTGGCGTAGAAGAGGAACGTGCGACCTCCATCTTCAAAGATGCACGGATCACGCAGCTGGTTGACGAGTTCGTTGACCGCGCCACGAAGCGATGGAACGAGTGGTTCGGCGGCACCCTCCCAGTCACACTCCGGTCGCAAGATCTCCGTCGGGGCACTGACTGACCAGTCCATCCAGTCGGGACGGAGATCGATCGTGGCGCGATAGACCCGCTCGGGGCTGTCACCGGCTCGCGTCCAGTAGACCTCGAGCAAATCGCCGACAACTCGGACCGCCGAGTGACGCATCGCTGGGTCGAACAACGTGGGACCGGCAAGAAAGTCCGCAACTCCATCGACCGAGCGGTGAATGGTCCCCGGCATCACCAGCGCATAGTGCCAGCCAGCGTATTGAAAGACCCTGAAGTAGGACGGACCGAGGATGAGCGGTGCCACAACAAAATGGATGCCGTCAGGGGAGACCGCGCGCCGTGAAGACTGGACCGCAAGCGACTCGAGGCCGTGGAAGTACATGACAACCTGGCGGCGATCGTCATCGACGTGCACATCAGGTGAAGCAATGTGAGGAGTGACCAGATCGGAGCGAAGATCCACGGGTGCTGCATCGCCGAGCGCCCCAGAGTACGCCGCCTCGATGGAGGCGAACGTGGCATCGTCGAGTTCGATCTCTTCAGTCAGAAAGTGCGAGTCGGCCAGCCCGAGCGCGCCCGGTGAGTGAACGGTCCACGGGCCCTCAACTGCATCGGCGTAGGCAAGGCGGATATGGCCGCCCTTGTGGTCAGCGAAGTAGAGATAGAAGCGACCAAGGGGATCCACCACCCAGTCCGGAACGCCAATGACCGATGGTCCCTGGATGTTGCGACCGATGCTCGGATCCGAGTTGGCCGAGATGATCGGCCCCTCACCGAGCCGGCTGGCCCGCATCAATCAGGAGCCGAGTTTACGGCGGACGATCTTGCCACCGAGGCCCCGAGGGATCTCGTCGACCACATCGATCTTGGTCGGGCACTTGTAGCGGGCGAGTTCAGTGGCGCACCACTCGATCAGGTCGTCTTCTTCTACGACGCTCCCACGCTCGGCGACCACAAAGGCCTTCACCGCTTCGCCGCTGTGGGGATGAGCGACACCAACCACGCCTGACTCCGCTACCGCGGGATGAGCGTTGAGAACCCGTTCGACTTCGGCGGGGTAGACGTTGAAGCCAGAGACAATGATGAGGTCTTTCATTCGGTCAACGATGTAGAGATAGCCGTCGTCATCCACCACAGCGACATCTCCGGTGTGGAGCCAACCGTCACCATCGAGAGCCCCCAAGGTGGCTTGATCGTCGCCGAGGTACCCGAGAAAAACATTGGGGCCACGGACGAGGATCTCACCGGCATCACCGACGTAAACGTCGCCGCCATCGGGATCGACGACCCTCACCTCAATACCGGGAAGCGGACGGCCGATACTGCCGACTGGAGTCTCGTCCTCTGTTGACACCGTGACGCTTGGTGATGCTTCAGTAAGACCGTAGCCCTCGAAGATCCGCACGCCGAAGCGACCCATAACGTCCTCGACAACCCGATCCGGCAACGCTGCCGCACCCGAGACTGCGAGTCGAACCGTCGACAATGCATCATCGGGCACGAGGTCAACCTGACTCATGGCAGCCCACATGGTCGGGGGGCCAACCAAAACACTCACCCGCTCCTCCGCGACGGTCTCGAACATCGAGACCGGGTCAAAACGCTCTACCAGCACCAGTGTGGCACCTGTCCAGAGCGTGAGATTCAGGATGGAGTTGAGCCCAAGCACATGGAAAAGCGGGACAACGCAAAGGGATACGTCATCAGGACGAGCGATCCGTCCGCCCGTTGACTGCACCTGGCGCAGATTCACGGCGAGGTTTCCATGGGTGAGCATGGCGGCCTTGGGGTCACCGGCGGTACCGCTGGTGAACAGCAGCGCCGCCAGATCTTCGTCATCGCGGTCGACCCGTTCAGCTGGGATGACGTCCTCTCGAAGCGTGTCGAGATCAACGGCGCCATCAATCTCGACACCAGCCGGGACAAGGACATGCTCAAGCATGGGGTTCTCGGCGCGATCAAGATCACGGAGGACGGAGACTCCGGCAGGACCGGCGATGACTGCCCGCACGTTGGCCGAAGCAAACTCGCGCTGGATCTCGCGGGCGGGGCTCTGGGGGTTGAGCGGCACGGCGACCATGCCCGCTCCAAGGATGCCGAACCAGGCTCGCACGAACCGAAAATTCGTCCCACAGAGGATCGCCACTCGATCACCCGGCTCGAGTCCTAGCGACTCCAGCACGCCTCGGGTCTTCGCAACCTCCTCGCGTAGACGCCCATAAGAGATGCGATCACCACCGGCAACGATCGCGGTGCGATCGGCTGGATGATCATCAATGAGACTGGCAAGGTTCACGGTGTTCCCTTGGGAGTGGGCATGCTCATGATTGTTACACGCCGAGGGCGCTCGAAACTACTGGGCCGAATCCGCGCTTCATCCTCAAGACCAAGGGGGCGCGAGCCGAAAGACATACCGAGATGCTCCGCGTACCTAATGCTTCGCTAAAATCAGGGTTTTCGATCCGATTCGGAGCTATCTGTGCCGCCTTACTGATGGCGGTCGCCACCGTCACCGCCGTAAGCGCAGACGATGCATTAGCCAGCGGCTCAGACGAGGCCGCCTTCGTCACTGCCCTGAATCAGGTACGAGCGAATGTTGGGCTACCTGCACTCACGCTGAACTCTCAACTCTCCGACCTTTCCCGCGGCCACGCACAGGTGATGGCAGACGCCGGCGGCATCTTCCACGCCGACCCGATCAGCGCCGGCTACAACGGCCCGTGGTCAAAGATGGGCGAAAACGTCGGCAAGGGTGGGGGTGTCCAAATCCTCGTCGACGCATTTGTCGCCAGTCCAGGCCACTACTCCAACATCATTGACCCAGACTTCACACAGATCGGCGTCGGCGTCGTTTGGGTTGGGAACGCGTTGTACACCACCCATCGATTTATCAAGGTGCCCGGCCAAACGGCAGCGACTACAACCACCGCGCCCCCAGTCACTGCTCCCCCGCCAACCACAACCGCCGGGGCCAACCCGACTCCATCGCCACCTCTATCGACGGTTCCCCCAAGCACCACGCTTCCTCCTCTCGCACCGCCGTCCATCGATGCTGCCCGAGTCGTGATGCTGGTCGGAATGGTTGAGCTCGTCGGTACCTAAACTCGCTGACGACTGAACCCGTCGTCGCTGCCAACGAAATTGATGAGTACGCGACCAACCTCCGGCAGGCGTCAATGGAGGATGTCTACTTCGCGCTCGAGGAAACTTTCACCACGAAATCGGTGTCGTGATCACGCCCTCTATTACGCCACAAGACGTCCCGGCTGCTCCCCGCCGTCGCGACTAGCCAGTTGTCTGGCCCGGCGCCTAGCCCTTCACCCGCGACCGCATCGCAGCCTTGACCTAACAACGCACGTCTGGGGACAGACCCCATTCGTGCGTTGCATATAGGTCTGCTGGTTACTCAGCGGGCGAGCAGGAAGAACTGAAGCGCGCCAGCACCCAGGATCATCATTAACAAAATAGCGATCGAGATAGTGGTGGCACTTCTCATGATTCTCCGTTTCGACGACCGAGTCGGACATTCGTGACCGCGCCACCTCGATCGGCTTCTTCGAGTGCACGCAGCTTGACCTCGATGGCTTCACCAAGGTCCAACTCCGCGGCAGCGGATCCACGGGCGATGGCCACAGAGACAAGCCCACTCGAGTCGACAATGAGCCCAGCGGTACCCACCGGGATCTGTTCGTACGCATCGACGCGCACTGCCAAACGCGGCTCGCCCGCAACCTCAATCTCCAACTCACGGCCGAACACATCAATCTCGTTGGGGGCCACGTTGAGCTGACAGTTACCGTAGTGATCAACCCAGAACACCTCGCAAGTCAGTTCCCCATCGGCGAAGTGCGAAAGAGGCATGACCCCCGGGACGAGGAGAGCCGAGTCAATCTCGGGACCGAGTGCCTCGATCGGCACCCCGTTGCAGAGATGCGCCGCAGCAGGAGCGAAGACATCGCGGCCGTCGAATGTGGCGCCCCCGTTAAGGGGAAGGGTGTAGTCCGGATTGCGGATCTCAAAGGCTCGGGTAGCACCGCCGACCAGGGCGACCGCTGGCCCCAGCAGCCCGTTGTCCGGTCCGACAAGAATTGATGCACCGTGACCGACCTCTACGGCCACCGGCCGGCGAGTAGTACCGACGCCAGGGTCGACGACAGCTACGACCACACCGGGGTTCAGATAGTTGGCCGCCCGAGCGAGAGCCAGTCCGCCACCGCGCACATCGTGTGGATTGACGCCGTGGGTGATATCGACCACGCGCGCGTCAGGCGAGATCGAGTGGATGACCGAATGGACCACGCCGACGAACTCGTCAGTGAGACCGAAGTCGGACAGGAAGGAGACCGTGTTGAAGCGCAAGCTCACGATATGACGCTATCCACCCAACTCACGTGAACGATCAGCGGCCGCCTTCACAACTCTGGCGACCAATCCCATGAAGTCAGCCTCGGCGAATACTTCAAGGCCGGCCTGAGTGGTGCCGTTCGGAGAGGTGACGTTGATTCGCAGCTGGGCTGGGTCCTCGCCGCTTTCGCTCAGCAGCGTGGCCGCACCGAGCAGTGTCTGGCGGGTCAGCGCATCTGCGGTCTCCGGACTCAGGCCTTCGGCAATTCCTGCAGCCGTCATGGCCTCCGCAAGATGAAAGACATAAGCAGGTCCGGAACCAGAGACGCCGGTGACTGCGTCGATATCGGGCTCTTCGACAACAACGACCATGCCGACCGCGGTGAGAATCTCAGCCGCCCAGTCGAGATCGGCCTCAGTGGCCATCAATCCGCCGGCTATCGCTGCAGCACCGCAGCCAACGAGCGCCGGCGTGTTGGGCATACAACGGACGACCCTCGTTCCTTCGGGAAGACCCGCCTCCATCGCGTCGGTGCGCACACCGGCAGCGATCGAAAGGACCCGATCCACGCCCGCTTCACGTAGGACTGGGAGAACGAGCTCGACGATGTTGGGCTTGACGGCGATGACCGCATCGACCCTGGCAACGGGGACGTTGTCAACCGAGATGCCCGGGTAGGCGGCCTTGAGCACACGATGCCGCTCTTCGGCTGGCTCCACGACGTGCAG
Organism: Acidimicrobiaceae bacterium; assembly: GCA_018699415.1. Lineage (GTDB taxonomy): Bacteria > Actinomycetota > Acidimicrobiia > Acidimicrobiales > Aldehydirespiratoraceae > JAACCU01. Next base: position 18,653 of record JABIQM010000086.1, on the reverse strand, counting down.
CTCCTCGGGGCTCGCCCAACCTCGCTCCACCAGGCCTCCGAGGAGTGCCTCAGCCATTTTGCCGCCACCGATCATCTGAAGTTTCGTCACGCCCGCACCGTATGCGGTCGCCGAGGATTCCGTGGAAGGGGCGACAGGTGACGGGCGACGGCTTCCACACTTCCCCGAGTGGGCCGCCGCCCGCTATGGATTATTATGACATGAAATAGCATGATATGCAATCGCATAGTAGCTGATAATCCTGTTATTGAACGCGAGACCTCGATTTTGCAGGATGTGAGTTGATGTGGGTGCTGGTCACCCAGCGCCCGGCTACGCGTTGAAGCGAGAGGCGAAGCCGATTCGCAGTGCCGGCTTGAACACCAACTCAACAGCGGCCCACATCGAGCCAAGAATTCGATCGAGTTCGATATCGGTCACGGCCGCAACCGGAATGGAGCCCGCCAAGAAGACCGCTTCCTCTTCGCCGATCTCCAGACTGAGACCGGTGAGTTTGTGATTGCGACGAAGGAGATGGGCATAGAACTCGCCCTCGTTCTCTTCAGGCGCCGGCATCACATACGTCTCATAACGCAACGTGCGCTGGCCCAACGTGAGCCACGCTGTCCAGATGTCTTTCTCTTCGCCGAGGAGGCGCACATACCAGCGCGCGAGGTCACCAGTGTCTCGCTCGAACGCATCGATCGCTGAGTTCTCCATCGATTCGCGTTCGAGCCAGCCATCAATTTGAGCTTCAAGCGCAGCCAGTTCTTCCGCCGACGCTGGAGGTGACTGCACTAGCCCAGGCAGTCGACGAGGGCTCGAGCCGAGAGGTCGTCGTAGACGCGACGCAAGCGAGCCGCCATCGAGGTCCAGGTGTACGCCGCAGCAGCTTCAGCAGCACGCAGCGAGAGCCGGTCCGCCAGCACCGGGTCGCCGAGAATTCGATCGACTGCAGCAGCGAAGTCGGCGGGGTTGCGGCCACTGATCCGAAGACCAGTGCGACCGTGGTCGACCAGGGTGCGTAGCCCACCGACATCAGAGGCCACGACGGGGGTACCACATGCGGCCGCTTCGAGCGCTACCAGACCGAACGACTCGGACCGACTCGGCACCAAGCAGAGATCGGCGGCGCGATAGTAGGTAGACAACACATGGTGGGGCTGTGGCGAAATGATGGTGACCCGGTCAACGAGACCGCGGGCGTCAATGATCTTCTCGACACGACGAACCTCATCGTCGCCCTCGAGACCGCTCGAACCACCAACGATGACCAGCCGCGCATCGCTGCGCTCAATCAGGTCAAGTGCTTCAACCGCGATGTCGACACCCTTGAGCGGCTGGATACGGCCGACGAACAAGAGCACCGGTTCCTGCCCCCACCTGAGCGCATAGCGGGCACCGCTGCGAGCACCCGGAGAGAAGAACGCGTGATCAACGCCTGGCGGCACGACCTCGATGCGATCGGGGTCGGCGCCGTAGTGGGTGACAAGCTCATGCAATTCGGTGACCGAGTTGGCTGTGATGACGTCGCTGCATGCGATGACATCAGCCTCGGCATCGATACGAGCCTGAGGCTCGAGATCTCCGGTTTCAGCTTTGACCCGAGCGAGAGTGTGGAACGTCGACACAAGCGGGAGTTCCAACTCGTGCTTGAGATGATGACCAGCGATACCACTCAGCCAGTAATTAGCGTGGATGACGTCAACCGGATTCTTCACCAAATCGTCACGAACCCGAGCCGTGAACTCGTCCACAACCGATGGCAGATCTTCCTTGGCCAGATCGAGAGGTCCGGCATCAACATGGCGCACTCGAAAACCAGGTTCGACCTCAACAACATCAGCCAGACCCTCGGTCCAACGCCGCACATACACCGTGCATTCCGTGCCGGCCTGAGCCAACGACGACACCAACTCACGGACGTAGACGTTCATTCCGCCCGCGTCGCCGCCGCCTGGCTGGACCAGAGGGGACGTGTGCAAGGAAAGAACGGCTGCTCGGTTCACGGCGTATTCAACCGATCTCATGTCCGTTGCATTCCGAATGGCGCCAAACCGTGATCATGATCAGGCTGGAGTTACCGGCGACTCGCTGTGGGTAATACGGCGAGCGAGCTCATCATTGATGGAGTCGATCACACTATGGAGTGAGCGACGAGCGGTCGACAATTCCTCTTCAAAGTTGGAGAGGGCGATCACGCCGGAGGACAACGCCTCATCGGGGAGTTCGGCGACAGAGGCGATCATGCTGGGACCCACAACGCCATCGAGTTTGTCGGTGAGTGGATCGACAACATGGTCTGGGGGTTGAAGTTCTTGCTCGACGCGGCCGCCGCCGCCACGAACGCCGGCACTCAACATTTCGGGAAGCCGCTCAACCAGGTCGCGGAGATCACCACCACCACCGCTCGCCCGACTCTCGGTTTCCTTGGACAGGAGATCGAGTCGGCCCTGCGCAACACGGCGCACGTAGGAGAAACCATTCTCCAGATCGGTGCAGTCTCGACGCATCTCACGGACATGGTCGGTTGACAAAGCGACCAAACCTGACAGGTAGGTCGGCTCAAGCACGCGCTGCAGGTTACGGATCATCAGACCGGAGTCTACCGGCGTTCGGATCAGCCGCCCGAAACTGGGGGAAGGACTGCTATCTCGTCGCCGTCCGAGACCAAGTGCTCACGGTCGGCGGGTTCGCCATTGCACCAGACTTTGCAAGTGTCGAGCAGTCGCACGAAGTGCTCGCCATAGCGTTCGCCGGCCTGGTCGAGTATCTCACCGACACTCCCGCCGGGGAACTCGTCGGACCCAGTCCCCGCCGCCTCTCGAGCACTCGCGAACAACCGAAGTCGGACCATCGCGCCACGCTATCTGCCAAGGCCCGGGATCTCGTACCCCTCGTCGCCCGCCCGCGGCTCGCCGTTTAGCCCGAGACGATCGACTGACATCCGGCTCGATCTCGACCCATCCGCTTCACTGACACAGGGCGACAGTACGGTCGGCCGCGCATGCTAAATCTTCTCCTCGCCCGCCATGCACAAAGTGAATGGAATGCCCTCGGCCGATGGCAGGGGCAGTCCGACCCGCCGCTGTCTGAGCTCGGCTGGGCCCAGGCGCGAGCAGCCGGCCTCAACGCCGGCGTGTTTGACGCGATTGTGGCCAGCACCCTCGAACGAGCGCACAACACCGCCACCGTCATCAGCGAGGCCACCGGCGTTGGCCCGGTACTCGTCGATGAACGCCTCATAGAACGCCAAGCCGGCGAGTACCAGGGCCTCACGAGAGACGAAATAGAAGACCGCTGGCCGGGCAACCTGGCGGCCAGGATCTGGCCCCCTGGGTGGGAGTCCGACGACGAGCTGGTCGCTCGCGCCCTTGAAGCGATGGACGAGATTCACGTCCGTACAGGGGGTTTTGGCGAGGTTCTGATCATCACTCACGGCGGACTCATCTATTCGATCGAGGAGCATCTCGGCGAAGATCGCGGCCGCATCCCCAACCTCGGCGGTTGCTGGATCCATCACGACGGCAATTGCTGGAAACTCGGAGAACGGATCGAGCTCGCACCCGACGACATCACCCTCGACACTGATCGGGATGCCGTCTGATGGCAACCGAAAATGTGAACGCCACTGAAAGGGGGCGCGAACCATCACACCCAGCAGCGGCTGGTCGACGCATGTCCACGCGTTACCCAGTCGAGGTAATACGCAGCGACAAGCGCAACAAGACGGTGTCGGCCAAGGTCATCGACGGCGTTATCCGCGTCCGTATCCCCGCCTGGATGACCACCGCTGATGAGGCCCACTTCGTTGACGGCGTAGTCGAGCGGATCGAGCGTGAACGCAAGTCCGCAGCCGTCAACCTCGACGGTCGGGCTCGCACGCTCGCCCACGAATTTGCCTTGCCTGAGCCAGAGTCGATCACCTGGTCGAAGGTGCAGCGTCAACGCTGGGGCTCATGCACGATCGACTCGCGAGATATACGCATCTCAGATCGTCTGGTCGACGTTCCACCGTGGGTCCTCGACTATGTCATCATCCACGAACTTGCTCACCTGCTCGTTCCCCATCACGGGCCCGAGTTCGATGCCATCGTGGATCGCTACCCGCTCGCCGAACGAGCCACCGGCTACCTGTTGGCCGTCAGCGACCGGCCCCGCTAACCCCGCTGGCCACCCACGCCGCCTCGTCCTCGCCCATCGGCGTGGACGGTCCAGCATCGGTCCAGACCCACAGCTCCTCGGAGATGGCCCTCCAGTTCGCCGTTGCTTCGAGCTTGCCCATGAGCGAAAACAAGCCAAGGTTGATTCGCTGAATGAGCGCGAAGGTCGGTGGGACGTTGGCGTGCTTGAGAATCTCGTTCGTGCGAGCATCGAACGTCTTGAAGAGCAAGCGGGCGCTGTACTCCGGGGTCACAGTCAGCAGCTTGTTCTCGAGGATCAGCTCGTAGTAGGCGGCAAACCAGTCGAAGATCTCGTCATCACTGAACGGTGCCCCCGGCCGGAGAACCTTCACCTCTTCAGCGGTACGGCGGAATTCAACGGCGTCACGGTCGAGCATCGCTCGGATGAGACGAGCGAATTCTTGGACCTCGTTTTCCTCGAAGTGCTTCACCAGACCAAAGTCGATAAACGCCAGTCGACCATCAGCGGCCAGCAGATAGTTACCCGGATGCGGGTCGCCATTGAACACGTACTGACGGTTCAAGCTCCGGAACACGAACCGGTAGAGGATCTCACCGATCCGGTCTCGCTCCTCCTGGGGCCGTTCGTAGATCTCTTCGAATCGAGCGCCTTCGACCAGTTCGGTCGTGAGAACGTCACCGGTGCTGAGTTCCTCAATCACGTCGGGAATCCAAATATGTGGGTGGCCGCGGTAGTAATCGACGAACGCTCGAACGTTCGAGGCTTCGTTGACATAGTCGAGTTCCTCGGTGACCCGCTCCCGCAACTCACCGACGAGCTCGTTGGGATCAAGTCCAGGGAAGACCATCGACAGCACCATCGCCAGTGCTTCGGAGTTGTCGAGGTCGGCCGCAATGGCGCCAGCGATGCCCGGGTACTGCACCTTCACCGCAACCTTTCGGCCGTCTGCGGTGATGGCACGATGGACCTGACCGATTGAGGCTGACGCCATCGGCTCGGAGTCGATCTCTCTGAACAGCTCGTGCAGGGGGGCACCGAGGGACCGTTCGATCTCACTGAGCGCAAGGTCGCCGGGCATCGGCGGCGCATCACTGCGGAGACCAGCCAGCGCTTCGCGCATCGGCCCGGGCATACCCTCGTCGAGATAGCTGGCCATCTGGCCGAGCTTCATCATCGCGCCCTTCATGTTCCCAAGGGCGCTCACAACGTCCTCGGCATCACGACGCTCGAGGTCAGCTTGGAGTCGGCGGCGTGTCTCGTCCGAAGCAAGCCGCTGGCGGGCCTTTGTCCATGTCCGATCCGTGGTCCGTCGCGCTGCAAGGCGCGCCATCGCAGTCGTGCGCTGCGCACGACTGACATGAGTGATCGGGCTGTCCTTCCCAGTGCCCGGACGCATCCGTCGCCAGACGACTATCGCGCCACCGATGAAAACGAGGATCAGCAGGCGACTGCTGCTCCGCATGTCAGTCTTCGACCGACGCTTCGTCCCCGAGCGTTGCGGTCAGCGCCTCGGCCTGATCGATTTCGTCGGAGTCGAGCGCTCGTAGGGCCGCATCGACACTCTCAAGATCCGATTCGAGCTGATCCAACTCAGTGTCGTTCTCCACATCCCCCGCCGGGGCTGGATCGGCGTCGACCTCAGCGTCTGCATGCGCCGCTGCGTCGGTGGACCCAACCACGGGATTGAGGGGTTCGTCGGGATCGTGCATCGCCGCTGAGGCTACCCACGCTTCACGACCATGTGGCGTGGACTCGCCACAGGGGGCAGGCTGCGGTGATGACCACTCGACTGCACGCTCCAACCCGTTACGCCCGCGCCGGGATGGTGTCGACCATCGATGCCGTCGCAACAGCCGCTGGGGTTGAGCTTTTGCGGCGCGGCGGGTCTGCCGTCGACGCGGCCATTGGGGCCAACGCCGCGCTGGCAGTAATCGCTCCGAACATGTGTGGGATGGGTGGTGACCTGTGGGCACTCGTGCACGACGGCTCGGGGCCTCCTCTCACCCTGAACGCGGCAGGATTTGCTGGTTCGGGGGCCGATGCCAATCGGGTTCGAGCTGAGGGTCACGACTACATTCCCTTGAAGGGACACATCTCCTCGGTCACCGTGCCGGGAGCGGTCGACGGGTGGCTGGCGCTTCATGAGCGCTTCGGGCGTCTGGCGTTGGGCGATGTGCTGGCAGAAGCCATCCGACTCGCTGATGAGGGGTACGCCGCCTCGCCGGGGCTCGCCAGCGGAGCACACCTCGTGGCCGCCGTGCCGGACAATACCGACATTCCCGGCGACCTCAGCGCGGGTCAGGTTGTGCAGCGGCCGGGATCGGCGCGGGCGCTGCGGGCGATCGTCGACCAAGGACGTGCGGGCTTCTATGGCGGCGAGTTCGGCGAAGGGCTCCTCGCATTGGGCGACCGTCTCACCGGTGATGCTCCTGCCGAGTTCATCGCCAGCGACCTCGACCAGCCGATCGCTCACTGGGTTGATCCCGTGCGAGCTGAAGCCTTCGGTCACGTACTTTGGACGACGCCTCCGAGCTCGCAGGGATACCTGACTCTGTCCGGAGCATGGATCGCGCAGGGCCTACCGCTGCCGCCGGAACCCAACGAACACTGGGCCCATCTCCTCATCGAAGCTGCCTCTCAAGCCGGCCATGATCGGACACGGGTTCTCCACGAGTATGCCGATGGCCAAGCCCTGGTCGAGCCCAGTCTCCTTGGCACCAGGCGAGCGGCAATCGATCTGGAACGAGCGGGCAACGTCGCCGCACCAGCCGCGCTCGGCGACACCACCTACCTTTGCGTGATCGATGGCGAGGGCATGGGCGTATCGCTCATCAATTCCAACGCCAGCGGGTTCGGCGCCCACCTGATCGCGGGAAGCTCGGGGATCTTCGTACACGACCGCGGTATCGGCTTCTCGCTTCTGCCGGGACACCCCGCTGAGTACGCGCCTGGACGCCGGCCACCACACACACTGGCCCCGGCCCTTGTCACGAAGCCAAACGGCGACCTCCATCAGGTGATCGGCACGATGGGCGGCGATGCCCAGCCGCAGATCTTGCTTCAACTCATCGCTCGTTCGCTCGGTCTCGGTCAATCTCCTGGTTCGACCATCAGTGCAGCCCGCTGGACCTTGGGACCCGATGACCACTCCGCCGGCTTCGAGACCTGGCGTCCCGGCGTTGGACGGCGCGTCATCGTCGAAGACCCCACCATCGGCTGGCACGGCCCGTTGGCAGAACGTGGCCACGTCACCATCGTGGTCGACGATAGCCCCAGCACCTTCGGCCATGCCCACCTGATCGAGGTCACAGAACACGGGACGCTCGCCGGCGCAGCGGATCCTCGCGCTCTGGTGAGCGCTGCGTTCGGATGCTGAACATGGCGGGTGTCTTCTCCAAACCAGTTCGCGTGCTTTACACTTTGTAAATGAAGGATCACGCCAAATGACTGCCAGTCAACTGCACCCCGTTCAGGAACTAGGTCGAGTTGTACAGGCCGTCGAACGCCCTCGCAGCCTCACCCACGCTCTCGAGATTTTGGCGGCAAACCCTGCTGTTCAGCCGATCGCGGGCGGCACTGATCTCCTTCTCGATCTCCACCGGGGCGGGCCGGGTGAGCCGGTCATGTTGCTCGACCTCAGCGGCCTCGCCGAACTACGCGGCATCACGATCAACGATGGCCGCGTCCGTATCGGCGCCGGAATGACGCACAACGAAGTCATCTCCCATCCCGAACTCCCGACAGTCGGCCTACCTCTCGCTCAGGCATGTCTCGAGATCGGCTCGCCACAGCTACGCAACCGAGCCACCATTGCCGGCAACATCGCAACCGCCAGTCCAGCCAACGACACCATCTCAGCTCTACTAGCGCTCGATGCCACCGTCACGCTGGCGTCCCTCTCAGGCGAGCGCACACTCCCACTCGACGACTTCGTTACCGGTTTTCGCACAACCGACATCGAGCCAGGCGAACTCATCACCACAATTGAGTTTCCTGCAATGTCGTCACCCGAGGACGGCATCTGGGTAAAGCTGGGCAACCGCTCCGCCCAGGCCATCTCGGTTGTGCATCTCGGGATCGTTGTCGACCGAGATGTTGTCGGCATCGTGCGCGGAGCACGGATAGCGATCGGGAGTGTCGCAGCACGCGTCGTCCTTCTCCCAGAGGCGGCGGCCGCATTGATCGGCTCGCGACTCACCGACGACGCGATCAAACAAGCTGCTGAAGCCGCAGCCGACGCCGTCTCTCCGCTCGATGACGTGAGAGCGACAGCGACGTATCGCGTCGACACCATCCCCACCTTGATCACTCGGGCTCTCACCGCCATCCGGGAAGGCCTCTCCGCTGCCGCATGGCCTGCTCGACCCGTCTGCTTGACGGTGACCTCACACGACCGGCCTTGTTCAGAGGACATGGCGTCGATCAGCGACACCACCGAAATCGTTGTGACCCTCAATGGTCAACGGTTCACCGCGCCCGGCGCAGCATCTGCGAATCTGCTCGACTGGCTACGTGACGAGGCCAGCCTCACCGGCACCAAGGAAGGGTGCGCAGAAGGCGAGTGTGGCGCATGCACCGTGCAGCTCAACGGCCGCAATGTCATGAGCTGTCTTGTCAATGCTGCCCAAGCCACCGGTGCAGAGATCGTCACCGTTGAAGGGGTCGCTCCCGGGCCTGACGACCCCCACAGAATCCAGAAAGCATTCATCGATGAGTTCGCTGTGCAGTGCGGATTCTGCATTCCAGGATTCATTGTCACCGGTACCGCCTTACTCGAGGAGATGAGCGACCCAACCGACGATGAGATCCGGCTCGGCCTCTCCGGAAACCTCTGTCGCTGCACCGGCTATTACCCCATCATCCAAGCCATCCGAACTGCAGCGGTGAACGTCACATGAGCGTCGGTCAATCCCCCGTTCGCCACGATGCTGCACCCAAAGCCGATGGGTCGATGGAGTACGCCGGCGATGCCGTTGCCAACAACGCATTACATGCAGTGATCGTATTTTCGGGGAAGCCTCACGCTCGCATGTTGTCAATGTCGACCGATGCAACCCGCTCAGTGACGGGGGTCGTCGACGTCATCACGGCCCGCGACGCGCCGGTTAACGAGTATGGCCTCACGATGTCCGATCAGCCCGCACTCGTCGGCGCCGACCACACGGGCGTTGCCGGCGTCGACGGCGCGATCAGTCGATGGGAAGCGGACCAGATCGCGGTTGTGATCGGTGAGACACGTGCTGCGGCCAGTGCTGGTGCTGCGGCGCTTGAGGTGGACTGGGAAGACCTCCCGCTCGTCGCCTCGATCGATGACGCGCTCGCCGCCGACGCTCCGTTGCTGCACCCGGAAAACGGTTTGCCGACGAATGCCTACAACCCGTTGAAGATCCGAAAAGGCGACCTCGCCGCCGGTTGGGCCGAGGCCGACATCGTGATCGATGACACCTACATGGTCCCCCATCAGGAGCACGCCTACCTGCAACCCGAGGCAGGCACCGCCTATATCGACGATGAAGGTCGGGTGACCATTGAGGGTGGTGGCCAGTGGACCTCTGAAGACCGCGCACAAGTAGCTCATGTCCTGGGTTTGCCCGATGAACAGGTACGGATCATCTATAAGGCAATCGGTGGCGCCTTCGGGGGCAAAGAGGACATGTCCATCCAGATCGTGCTTGGCCTGGCGGCAATGCGGCTCGCCGAACGGGGCGAGCACCGCCCGATTCACTGCCGATGGTCACGCGAAGAATCGATTGTCGGTCACCACAAGCGCCACCGGGGCCAGATCCACGTTCGGCTCGGCGCCACGAACAACGGCATCATCACCGCCCTTGAAGCCGATGTCACCCTTGATGCTGGGGCGTACAACTACACGTCCAACAAGGTGCTGGGCAACACCCACCTATCTGTCGGCGGTTCGTATCGGGTTCCCAACGCCCGTATCGACAGCCGCGTCGTCTACACCACCACAGTGCCTGGCGGAGCATTCCGCGGATTTGGTGGCCCACAGGGAGCATTCGCCATCGAATCATCGATGAACAAGCTCGCGGAGGCCTTGGAGATCAACCCCGTTGAACTACGACTCCTCAATGCCGTTGTCGACGGTGATGAAGGCATTACTCAGGCTCTGCTACCTGACGGTGTTACCGCAGTCGAGGTCATTTCTGCATGCGCCAACCGGGCCGGGTTCAGCGAGCCGATGGGCGAGGTCAAGCCGTTCGCACCGATTGCCACATTGCCATCCAAGCTGGACGCAATTCGCCGCGGGCGCGGTTTTGCAACAAGCTTCAAAAACGTTGGCTTCTCATTCGGTTTCCCCGAGCGATGCGAGGCCGAGATCCATCTTCACGGCGACGGCGAGGAACCGACCTCGGCCGACCTCTTCCATGGCGCTGCTGAAGTCGGCCAAGGCAACCATCTCGCCATGCGCCAGATGACTGCCGAGGCCACAGGCGTGCCGCTTGATCAGGTGCGAGGCCATTTCTCCGACACAGCGACCTCCGGCGACCCCGGCTCTGCGTCGGCGAGTCGGTTGACCTTCATGTCCGGAAACTCGATTCTCGGCGCGTCCGAGGAGGCCGACAAGGCGTGGCGTGATGGCGAACGGCCAGCCATCGGCAGGTTCCGCTACACCCCGCCACCGACAGAGGCCCTCGATGAGCAGACCGGCAAGGGCCAACCCAACTTCTCTTACGCGTACATGGCGCAAGCCGTCGAGGTCACCGTCGATATCGGCACCGGTCATATCCGGGTCGACCGGGTCATCTCCACCCATGACGTCGGCCGCGCCATCAACCCCCGCATGCTTCGAGGTCAGGTCGAGGGCGGCGTGGTCCAGGCCCAGGGTTACGTGCTGAGCGAGGACCTTCAGATCAGCGATGGGTTCATCACCAACCCTCGGCTATCGGGCTATCTGATCCCCGGCATCGGCGATATCCCGACCGAGGTCGAATCACAGATCCTTGAGCTCGCCGATCCGCTCGGCCCGTTCGGTGCCCGAGGCGTCGCCGAGATGCCATTCATCACCTACGCGCCCGCAGTCACCGCGGCCGTCCATGACGCCACCGGCGTTTGGTTCGACGCGTTCCCGCTCACCCCCAGCCGAGTGATGGCAGGCCTCCGCAACGCTGGGGTCTGATCCCGCGTTACTTTCCGAGGATCACGTCGGCGACGATGCCGGCACCAAAATCGGCGGTGACGATCGTGTAGTGGTTCGTGTCGGCAGCGAACAAGGGCGTGACGTGCGCGAGTCGGCCGGCTTGCTCCTCGACATGCTCCGGCGGGAACAGCCCGGGCGTCTGGTCAAGGAGACCCCGAGGACACCAGACCCAGGTCGTCGGCGTGAGGATCCGCTCAATGGCGGCTGCGGCCGCGGGGTCAACAATCGCGGAACCGCCGTCGACGAGGACCGCCTCCTTGTTGACCGACGAGCGGATCTCACCCTCAGGGGTCGCGACGGCGTCGTAGCGGACATAGTCCTCGACCCCAGCGGTCCACTCGTTCGGCAGTTGGAACGCGGGGTGAGCACGGAAGAAGTCGACATAGGAGTCCTCGTCGGGCCAACGCATGTCGAGCCGATCGAGGGCCGGGCCGATCACGGCTTGAACCACGGCCTCGACATCGACCGTGGCCGGGTTGGGCGGAGGGCCAGCGCTCGGGAACGGCACGCCACCGTCGACAAGCACCAGTCGCTCGACACGAGCGGGATGACGCTCAGCGGCGTTGGCGATGATGAACCCGCCGAGCGAGTGCCCGGCAAGGGTCGCCGTTTCCAAACCGAGATGATCGAGTACGGCAACGAGGTCGTCAGCGTGAGCCTGCAACCCGAATGGACCCGGCGTATCGGCTGATCCGGCCCGTCCACGGTGATCAAGCGCGACGAGAGACACCGAGTCATCGCTGCGCTCGACCACAAGCTCCGCAACCGCCTGCCATGACAAATGATTCGCGGTGATGCCGTGCGATGCCACAACAACCGTGTCACCCGTACCCCACCGACCACACGTGATCTCGCCACCACTAACCCGAACCCGAAATCGTTCGTATCTTGCTCTCATTGCCCGATCGTAGAGAAGTTGGAGCGTTCGAGTTCAACCCGTGCTGCATCTCAATCAAAGACGGCCGCTAGCGCGCTGCGCGAGGACGCGCTCCCAAACCTGTTCGAGGATGTGGTGGCCAGCGACCGGGCTACCAGGTCACTCATACCTACACCGGCTGGAAGCGGCGAGCGGCGACGCGATGGTCGGCCAACATCTCGTCGAGCTTTGGGGACATGAGAAGTCCGTTCTCGACGACGGGACGACCGGCCACAATCGTGTGCCATGCCGCGGTCGGGCCACAACGCAGCCAACCCTCAATTAGATCGTCGAGGACACCGGCAAAGACCGGGCCGTCCATCTTCCACACGGCAACGTCGCCAACCGCTCCAACCGATAGTTCACCGATCTCACCAACTCGTCCGAGGCAGCCGGCCCCACCTCTGGTGGCGATCTCCAACGCGAGCCGAGCGGTCATCTTGTCGGCACCGGACTTGAGCTTGCCCGCCAACATCGACAGCCGAGCCTCTTGCCAGAGCGAGGCGGAGTCAGCCGAGGACGAGCCGTCGCAGCCGAGGCCGACATGACAACCGGCGTGGTGCATGTCAACCACGGGAGCAATGCCTGACGACAGGATCATGTTGGAGCTCGGGCAGTGGGCGATTCCCACACCGGCAGAGCCCAGACGGCCGACCTCGTCCTGATTGGGCATCACCACATGCGCACCCCATGTGCGGTCGGTCATCCAGCCACAGTGCTCGTAGTAGTCGACTGGGCGCATGCCGAATGTAGCAACAGCAAACTCGTCGTCTTCGCTGTTCTCAGCCAGATGCGTGTGCAAGCGCACATCAAGCCGCTCGGCCAACTCCGCGCTGCGGACCATCAAGTCGGTCGACACCGAAAACGGTGAGCACGGGGCCAGAGCAATCTGCACCATCGAACCATGGCTCGAGTCGTGATGACGGGCAACGTGACGTTCTGACTCGGCGAGGATGTCGTCTTCGTCACGAACGGCATTGTCGGGCGGCAGGCCGCCGTCCTTCACCGACACACTCATCGAGCCATAGGTCGGGTGGAACCGCATCCCGAGATCGACGGCGGCCGCTATCTCTGCCCCCAGCAAGTCTCCGGCTCGAGGCGGATGCAAATAGTGATGGTCGCTCGACGTAGTGCAGCCACTGAGTGCGAGTTCGGCCAAGCCGACCCAGGCGGCCAGGAACTCCGATTCTTCATCGATCGCTGCGGTCCACAACGGGTACAACGCCTGCAGCCACCCAAACAGCGGGGCAGATGTCATCGGTGTATAGGCCCGCGTGAGGTTCTGGTAGAGGTGGTGGTGCGTGTTGACGAGGCCGGGCGTGACCAGGCATCCGTCGGCATCAATCATGCGAGCTGCCACCGGCTCTGGGTCTGTCGACGAGCCAACGCCCGATACCAGCCCGTCGGTCACCGCAACCCATCCACCGGCGAGTTCGCGACGTTCGGCATCGACAGTGGCCACAAGTGCCGCGTTGCGGATCAGGAGATCGGTCATTCAGCGGCCCTGTCGACAGCGTTGAGATAGTTGTAAATCGTGATTCGGCTTACGCCCATGATCTCGCCGACCGCTTCAACGGCCTTGCGAAGAAGAAAGGCGCCACGTTCATCGAGGATCCGTACTGCGGCCTGCTTGCCCCCTCGCCCGAGGTCGGCGAGCGGCGAACCGAGTTCATCTTCGACCGCTCCCACCATGCGTGCAAGGGCATCGTGCAGGTTGCTGAAGCGGGCAGCGGCTTCGGGCTCGCCAACGCGCACCTGAACCGCAGAGGCACCGTTTTCGTATGCAGCACGCACCAACTGATCAACGGCTGTGATGACGTCATCAAACGATCCGTCAATCGTGGTGGCGAAAGCTCCGACGTCGGGTTCGAAACCTGCGGCCCGGCACGCCTCCAGCGCAGCCTTCACGTGAGGGCCCGGGGAACCCTCCACAAATGGCTCGATAAGGAACTCCGCGCGCACGATGCGGCCATCCTCGCTCGGAGGTTTTGGTTTGTTGGTTCCCTGCATTGCTTGACAGTTTGTTAAATTGTTCGGACGATGACAAACGTGAAGGCAAAGAATCTGCAAACGAACGATCTTCGAATCGATATCGATCGCCTTATCGACCGCCTCGGCGCACTTGCAGAAATCGGGGCAATTGAGGGGACCGAAGGCTGCGCACGCCTCGCCTTGACCGATGAGGACAAGCGTGGACGCAACCTTGTTGTCGGCTGGATGCGCGACCTCGACCTTGACATCAGCATCGATGCGATCGGCAATGTGATTGGTGTGATGGCCGGAGCGACCGAGGGCGCGCCCGTCATGTGTGGCAGCCACATCGACACCGTCCGCACCGGTGGCCGTTATGACGGAAACCTCGGCGTGCTCGCCGGGCTCGAGATTATCGAAACCCTCCGCACTGCCGACGTCACGCCGCATCGTCCTCTCGCCGTCGGCTTCTTCAGCGATGAAGAAGGAGCCCGCTTCCCCCCGGACATGCTCGGCAGCCTCGTTTACGTCGGCGGCATGTCCGTCGAAGAGGCCCACGGAATTGAGTCAATCGACGGTGCCATCTTGGGCGAAGAACTCGCACGAATCGGCTATCTCGGCCCGGCCCCACTCCCCGCTGCAGCGCCGCACGCATTCGTCGAACTGCACGTTGAGCAGGGTCCTGTCCTCGAATCCGAAGGCATCAACATCGGTGCCGTCACCGGTGTCCAGGGCATCAGTTGGACAGAAGTCGAAGTCACAGGTGAGTCCAATCACGCTGGAACCACACCGATGGCGCTGCGAAAAGACCCGGGCCTCGTCGCCTTCCAAACCGCCGCATTCGTTCGGGAGCTGGCACTCGAACTGGGCCATCCACAGGTCGGCACCGTTGGCCGCATCGAGCTACACCCCAACCTCATCAACGTGGTACCCGCCAGCGCCACGTTCACCATCGACATTCGCCACACCGACAACGCTGTCCTACTCGAAGCTGAACGCCGCGTCGACGAGTTCCTGCACACCGCAGCAGCGGCAGAGAACGTCGCCCTTCAGACACGCACCCTTGCCCGGTTCGATCCCGTGGTCTTCGACGACCATGTCATCGATCTCGTCGCAGACACCGCTACGACTCAGGGCTTGAGCGTGATGCGAATGCCCTCAGGCGCCGGTCACGACGCCCAGATGCTCTCTCGCATTTGCCCGACCGGCATGGTTTTCGTGCCGAGCGTCGACGGCATCTCACACAACCCCGCCGAATACACCGCACCCTCAGACCTTGAGGCGGGCGCCAACGTCCTCCTTCATGTGATGCTGGAGCTTGCTCACTCATGATCGCTCGGCTCAACGCCACCCACGATCCTGATTCAGCGTCGGCTGGCGCTCATAAGAGTCCCGCCAGTCGGCCGTTGCGAATCGCGGCCGGCCAGATGGGGCCAATTGCCCGGCACGAGTCCCGGGTGAGCGTCGTCAACCGCATGCTCTTGCTGCTCGAGGAGGCTGGGCACAACAAGGTCGAACTCATCGTCTACCCCGAGCTCACGCTGACCACGTTCTTTCCACGCTGGTATGTGGAGGGAGAGGACGACCTCACGCTCGACTCGTTCTACGAGACCGAGATGCCAGGCCCCGACACACAACCGCTTTTCGACCGCGCTAAAGAACTCGGCATCGGTTTCGCGCTCGGCTATGCCGAGCTCACGCCGGACGGCCATCGGTACAACACCCAGATCCTTGTGGAACGAGACGGTTCCATCGTCGGCAAGTACCACAAGGTCCACCTGCCCGGTCATCGCGAGCATGAGCCGTGGCGCGAGTTCCAACACCTTGAGCGCCGCTACTTTGAGCCCGGCGACGACTTCCCCACCTTTGAGGCGTTTGGCGGCGTGGTCGGGATGGCCACGTGCAACGACCGCCGTTGGTCAGAGACGTACCGCTGTCTCGCTCTCGGCGGCGCTGAACTGATCCTCATCGGCTACAACACGCCAAAGCACTACGCCCCCGATCCCACCCAGAACCCACTACAGGGCTTTCACAACCGCCTCGTCATGCAATCCGGTGCGTACCAGAACGGCTGCTACGTCGTTGGCGTGGCGAAGGGTGGGCTGGAAGAAGGCGTCGACTCCCTGGCCGAGAGCTGCATCATCGCCCCAACCGGCCAGATCGTGGCCGACGTACAAACCGAGGGCGACGAGCTCACGTGGGTCGATATCGACCTAGCCGTGTGCGCCAACTACACCCAAACGCTTTTCCAGTTCGACCGATACCGGCGACCTGAGGTCTACGGCCGCATCACGAACCAGAAGGGGGCCATCCTGCCCTCGAAGGAGACTCATGGCTGAGTTCACCGTCAACGGCCTGAATCGCACCGTCAGCGATCACCACGAGCATCTTCTTGCCGCGCTGCGCGACGAACTCCGCATTACCTCGCCGAAAGACGGCTGCGCTCCAAGCGGTCAATGCGGCTGCTGCACCGTGCTCATTGACGGCAAGGCCCGCATCTCCTGCCAGACCTCACTAGAGAAGGCGTCCGGCACGCAAATTACGACCCTCGAGGGAATCGACCCCACCGAACGCGACCGCCTTTCAGCTGCATTCGCTGTCCATGGCGCTCTCCAGTGCGGGTTTTGCACGCCCGGCATCGTGATGCGCACCGTCGCGCTGCTCGGGCGCGACAAGGAGACCACCCGCGAGAATGCGGCCCGTCACCTTGGCGCTCACCTCTGTCGCTGCACCGGCTATGTGAAGATTCTTGACGCCGTTGAGACCCTCGCTGCGGGCGAGACGCCTGTGGCACTGACCGCCGGCGGCATCGGCGAACGGGGCGTGAAGTACGAAGCGGATGCTCTTTCGCTTGGTGACCGCGACTTCATCGACGACATGCAGCCCGAGGGTTGCCTACACGCCGCAGTCGTTCTCACAGAGCACGCCCGCGCCGACATCCTTGCCATAGAAAAATCAGCCGCGCTGGCGGCCCCCGGCGTGGTCGCCGTCTTCACAGGCAACGACATCCCCGGTGAGCTTCGTTCCGGTCTGATTCACAAGGACTGGCCCGCATTTATCCCCGTCGGCGGTCGCACCGCCTACCTCGGCGATGTCCTCGCACTTGTCGTGGCCGACACCCGAGCCCACGCCCGTGCCGCTGCCCCTCTCGTGGCAGTGAGCTACGAGGTTCATCAGCCGTACACCAATCCGGCCGAGGCGTTGGCCGCTGATGAGAATGCTGTCTGGCAACTCGATGGCAACATGCTCAGCCGCTCCGCCTATGCCCGCGGCGATGTTGACGAGGCCATCGGCCGAGCCGCTCATGTTGTGCGTGAAACGTTCCAGACCCAACGAATCGACCACGCCTTCCTTGAGCCCGAGTCCACGCTGGCCGTACCGAACCTCGGTACCGACGGCTCGACCGAAACGATGCACGTCTACTCCGGCGGCCAGGGCGTGTGGGACGACCGCAACGACATCGCCCGCATGCTCGACGTCTCCACCGATCAGGTCATTGTGGAACTCGTCTCCAACGGTGGCGCATTCGGCGGCAAGGAAGACATGTCGAACCAGGGGCAGACGGCTCTGGCCGCGTGGCTCCTTGGTCAGCCCGTCAAAACCACCTTTTCTCGTGAAGAGTCGTTCCTCGTTCACACGAAGCGTCACCCAATTCGCATGCAGTACGAAGTCGCCTGCGACGCCAACGGCAAGCTGCTCGCCGTCCGCTCGAAGATGCTGGGCGACTCGGGCCCCTATGCATCTGTCGGCATGAAGGTTCTCGAACGCGCTGCCGGCCACGCCAGCGGCCCCTACGTGACCGAGACAATCGATATCGAAGCGATTGCTGTGCGCACCAACAACTCGGTGTGCGGCGCGTTTCGCGGCTTTGGCGCCAACCAGGCCCAGTTCGCCATGGAGGGGATGATGGATCGCCTCGCTGCTGAGGTTGGCATCTCCGGCTGGGAGATCCGCAACCGCAACGTGATCGCACCCGGGTCTGTTTGGGGACCCGGCCAGATCATGGACGACGGCTGTCTCGGCGCTCAGGCCTGCCTCGATGCGGTGAAGCCGGCGTGGGACGCGGCCGCGGCCGCCGGCAATCCCGTCGGCATGGGGCTTGGGCTCAAGAACTCTGGCCTCGGCAACGGGGCGGTCGAGGTCTCTCGCTCGACCGTGCAGTTCATGGAGGACAACACCATCGAGGTGCGCCATTGCTGGACTGAGATGGGCCAGGGTGTGCACACCGTCGCCCGGCAGGTCGCCGTGGAAGAGCTCGGTGTTGACGCCGATCGGATCCGAGTCGTCGTTGACACCACCCGTGAACTGGGCGCCGGTCAGACCACCGGATCCCGAGGCACAGTCATGGCTTCCGGGTCGGTGGCTGATGCGTGTCGAGTTGCCCTGAGCGCTGGCTGCGAAGTCGGGGTTGAATACGAGGGCCTCTACACCGTCGATTGGACCAACTCGATCAACGACGGCCTCGAGAACCCGGTTATCCACTCG
>JABIQM010000088.1 GCA_018699415.1 Acidimicrobiaceae bacterium | reverse complement strand
TGGTGTAGAGAATACGAATCCATCCGACGATGGCACCGACGATGACTGAACCATCACATCCCGTTCACCACTGAGCCTCAGTAGCGCCGCCACTACGGGCTAGGACCATCGGGGTCGGCATGGCTGTGATGGACCATCGTGGACAAGACCCTTCGACTTTGGGAGCAGGGGGTCGGGAGTTCAAATCTCCCCATCTCGACAAACAAATACCCAGTTTGAACAGGCGCTTCGCCGCCGCTGGGGTTTCGAGGCGGAAATCGGGAGTTCGCCCCAGACGTAGACACGCGCGGGTCTGAGACAAAACCAGTCTGTGATGTCCAGATCAGTTGGATGAAGAAATTTCTTCGAGCGTCTTGCCACGGCGGATATCGTCGTAATAGACGACCTGGGTTGGCATGGATTCGCACCGACAGTCCGAGATGAACGCGTTGTAGATGCCGAAGTCGAACGAGGCATACGTTGCGCCATCCATATTTGGACCCGTCAACGTCTCGGCGAGGTCACCGTTGATATAGATCTCGATCAGGCCATCAACCGACGTTGACCAGATGACGTGCATCACTATGTCAATCCACCTGTCCCTCACGACGTCATTCGGTTTCAGTATCCCCTGAGCGAGAAATTCGTAATTGCGGTCGTTAAATCGAAACCCCAACCCGCTGGCGAAGTCCTCGATATAGAAGCGCGCGGCATTGTCGGAGTTGAATTGACCCAAGAAGGTGATTGAGTCACCTTGCTTGAGGACGTCGGCGGGTAGGTATTCCGACCAGCCATACCAGTACTCATCGCCGTCATACTGAGGGTGGTCCCTACCTTCGGTGGACGGCAACCAGTACTGACTCAACTCATGGCGAGATCGGTCCGTCGTGCAGTCATCCCAGCCTTCATTGGAGTTGCAGTCGCCATCCCGCACCTCGAACCTGAGAGCATGCTCACCTGATCTCGTCGGATAGCCGTCGGCGGCCGAGACAACAAGACATCCATGTTCCGCGAACCCAGTTGGATGTTTGTGGATGAATCCCCATCCTTGGACAAGGTCTCCACCAAGTGTCGATCCATCGATCGTCGGTTCCATGTGCTGGCCACACGGGGTTCCGAGAGTTGGATTCGGCTCCACGAAACCCAATGCTGTGGTGGTAGGCGCCACCAGTGGGAGCGTGGCCGATGAGACGATCCACCACGACATGGCCCACCCGCCGCTGTTGTTGCGGAAGGTCCATGGACCGCCGTGAGCCTGAATGATAGAGGAGACGCGGGGATCGTCGCGGACGTGGTCGAGATGTACCAGCCAAGCCTGGTGCCCGATGTTGGGCTGGCGTGTTTGTTGGTAGCCGGTCTGTTCGGCGAACCAACCCGGGTGTTCGTACTCTCGGATGAGTCGATCGGTGAGCCGTCCTAGACCCGGATGGTCGAGAAGGCCGATGCCGTTGTGACCGGCGAGCAGGGCAGCGGTCACGGCTGCTTGGGCGATCATGTTCTCATACAAGAATGCTGACTCGTTCTTGGTGGCAATCTCATTGGGGGTGGAACCATCCTCGGACACATGCTCGGTCAGGGCTTGGTCGAGTAGTGAAACTCCAGTTTCGAACGAGTCGAGATCACCCGATGCTGCCGCAGCGGCTATAGCGGCGACCGCGCCCACGTAGAAGCCATTCCACAGCAGCCCCGAGCGATTGCCAGATTCAAGTTCAAGTTCGGCGAACCGAAGGGCGCACGCGGCAGC
Organism: Acidimicrobiaceae bacterium; assembly: GCA_018699415.1. Classification (GTDB taxonomy): domain Bacteria; phylum Actinomycetota; class Acidimicrobiia; order Acidimicrobiales; family Aldehydirespiratoraceae; genus JAACCU01. The sequence goes on along the minus strand of JABIQM010000088.1, from coordinate 1,954 downwards.
AGTCTCAAGAAACGACTCGATCACCGCAGATTGTTCCGGTGTGGCGAGTTGACGTACCTGGAGATACGCCGTGGCTAGGCCACTCCAATATCCGGACCGATAGAACGCATTGGGGTCTAGGTCAGCCTGGGTGGCGTAAACGTCAGGGTCGCACAGGGTTACACCCGTTGCTGTCAGGTCGGTGAGGTGGATGAGAGCGCAGGTGGCGAACCCGTCGATCCCGTTTCCTCCTTCACCCTCCCAGCCTCCGCGTACTGCAGTCGTTGCCATGTCACCGATACGGTTAGCGACTTTTCTTAGTGGTTGCTCGATGGCGTCAAAGTCGGCCCACGACATGACCGATGCGGCGTAGAACCGGAGGATTTCCTCCTGGGAGATACGCCGGGCGACGGTGCTGGCGCCTGTCTGAATAGAAGCGAACTCTGTGGCGGCCTGGTCGGCTTCGGAGGGTGTGAGGTCGGGCACGGCGGCCAGTTGGTCGTCGTTCAGGTTCCATGACGGGTTGGCCGGGACCAAGTGTTCCCAGCGGGGTATCACCGGGACCTGGTCTTCGCGCGCCATCCGGTAGTCGGCGGCCTCGTCGACTGGGGTGCAATCAGCGTCCTTTACGCGCCAGACCAGGTCGTCCCAGGGAGAAGCCACAGCAAAAGCCCGTTGGCTTCCATAGTTTGGGGCAAGGGTCACCGAGGACTCGGATGGCAACTCCGGGTCGGTCGTCGATGGCAACTCCGTGTCGGTCGTCGCCCCTGCGCACGCAGCCAGAAGACCTCCAGCAACGATGAGCGTCACGAACCCCTTCATTACAACAGGGTTCCACAGTGGGACGATCAGATCACGGTCTCCGGGGATCTTCAGACGGCGTACGGGCCGCGCGACATGGCGAAACACCGCGAACCAGTGAGAAGTGGTAATCAACGAATTGCCACCTGAATGGAGCGTTTGGCGATGTTTGCCCTGGTCAGAGAACAGGGATCTTCTCCGTTTTCTGGTTCGCTGGGCGGAGTCCGCAATAGCGTTCGTCGCCGCCGACTCTTCGGACGGAAAACGTCGTCGGAAGGTGTTCATCATGAGTTGGGTTGAGGAGTAACCGATCCGACGCCCGAGGCATCGATGACGTCGTTCCCGACGGCCCCGGTCGATGCCTCGCCGATCGGGTCGTTCCTCATCCGAGCGCATAGAGGTATCTGGACTACGTGTTCACCTAAGCACCGCGGAGACCTAACTTCATCAGCCATGCCCTGTCTCCTTCGAGATCAGTAACCACAGCGACAAATCCATCGCCGTACCAATCCTGCACCACGTTCTGGCAGCAGGCCTCGTTACATGCGCCGGGTTCACTCAGGGACGCGAATGAGCGTCGCACAAACCGCGCCGGAACTTGCTCGGGGGTTAACCAACGTCAACCATCATCGACGGCAACGTCGGACAGACATAGCCGCTTTCGAAAGGCGGCGTGTCGTCGTCGGTCTCGCCCACATAATTGGACCCAGCAGTTCCAGTCGACTCCCAGACGATTCCGTTCAATGAGTTCTTGTAGGAGTGCACCAACCAGACCGAAGCTCCGGTGAGAGAGGCAGTTTCAAATCTGACATAGCCATTGGTGCACTCGAAGCCGCCGATGTTTTGAACCGATGCTCCAACCGCCCACGTCCAGACACCGCCCTCAAGGTTGCGAGTCGGCTCGACTTCACAGTCGCGAACGACAGCGAATCCAATCGACTGCGTGTACGCACCGCCGCCGACCTTGACCATCAGTTCTGGAAGCCCATCGGCATTGGTGTCAACAACACCAAGAACGTCGGTGGCAAAGACCATGTCAGAGTCCTGGATCAGCCATTCGGAACTGAAGGAACCATCCACGGCCTCTGCTCGCAGAACCCACTTACCAAGGTCCTGGTTGAAGTAGGTGTACGCCACTTCTTCTCCGGCCACCCCGTCAAGATCAGCCTGAAAG
>JABIQM010000089.1 GCA_018699415.1 Acidimicrobiaceae bacterium | reverse complement strand
TGCCGACGTTGAATTTGATACCGGTGCTCCCGCAGCGCGCCGCCCAGTCCGCAACCGCCGCACGGGCCGCAGGGTCAGGGTCGTCGAGTGAGACATAGCTGTTGAAGACGGAAACAGGCAACGCGTGGTCGATGATGGCCTGCTGCTCTTGGGACGACGCCGAGGTGGCGTGCCGTTCCCAGAGTTCGACCCCATCAAAGCCAGCGTCAGCAACCCCGTCAAACCATTCGGACACGGCCAAAATAGACGAAGCCTCCACATCCCGTGTCCACCGGTTGGGTTCGATTGCGACCGTTCCCAACAGCACAGGCGCTTCACTAGTCGATCTCGTCACGACAACGATCCTGCCAGATGTGACCCGAGTTCCATTAGCGAGACACCTTCCTCGCTCTACGTCGATCGAAGCTGGTGAGTTCGGTCACCCCACGGCGGTCGAGTTCGGCACTGAGTCGGTCGTACCCCCAGCCGAGATGCTCGAGTGTGTGCGCGTCGGATGCCGTAGTGAGAGGGACCCCCGCGGAAACGAGGCGGTCGAGCAGGGTCGGCGACGGATAGAACTCATCGCACGGCTTTCGCCACCCGGCCGACGAGACTTCGACCGCGAGGCCCGACGCGACGACGACCTGAGCGAGCCGATCTTCATGCGCGGTGACGTCAGCGGGACGATGACCGGCGACCTTCACAACATCGAGGTGTGCGAGCACGTCGACCATGCCGCTCATGGCCAACTCGTCGATCGCATCGATGTACTGCCGCCACACGTCGTCCGTCTGCCGGGTTGCCCACTCACGAGCAAAGCTGGGGTTGCCGTAGTCGTCCAACAGCCATGAGCCAAGCCAGTGGACCGACCCCAGTCGGACGTCGAATGGGTAGTCATCGAGTACCTGCGCCATCGGTTCGATTGCCCCGGGAATGCGATCTACCTCGATACCGATCAACAGAGGCAGGCCACGGTCCTGGGCGTCGACCAGCGCGGCCACGTACGCGTCAAGATCGCCGCCGCTCTCGACCTCGATTGCATGGTCGGCGGCGGCGCGCAGCGCAGCGTCACCGTCGTGCTCCCAGTGGGGAAGCACCTCGTCGATGATCCGGTCGAAGCGATGACAGTGCTCGGTTATGGCGACCTCGGTGATGCCCGCGGCAACCGCCGTCTCACAGATACGGGCGAGCCGGTCATAGGTCGGGTTCGGTGTGCCCGGCGTGTGCGGCCAGACGTGAGTGTGCATATCGAGCATTACGGGATCCTCCGTCGAGCTAGGTTCCCATACGTGGATGCACAACTGAAACGGATTTCGCTTGGCCGACGAGTGCGAGAACGTGAGCTCACCGTCGTGCCCGGCGTCTTCGACATGCTGTCAGCCCGGTTGGCCGAGCAAACCGGGTTTGAAGCCCTCTACATGACGGGCTACGGGGTCTCGGCGTCACACCTCGGCGTGCCCGATGCTGGCATCGCAACCTACGAAGACATGGTCAGCCGCGTCGCGACGATCGCCGACGGCACCGACCTGCCTCTCATCGCCGACGGCGACACCGGATTTGGCGGACTATCAGAGCTGGCAACCACCGTCGCCGGCTACAACGCCGCCGGCGCCTGCGCCATCCAACTCGAGGACCAGGAATGGCCCAAGAAATGTGGCCACGCTCAGGGGCGCACCGTCGTGCCCACCAACAAGATGGTCACAAAGATCGAGGCCGCGCTCGGGGCCCGAACCGACGACGACTTCCTGGTCATTGCTCGTACTGATGCGCGCTCGTCGCTCGGGATTGACGAAGCCATCGCCCGCGGCCAGGCCTACGCAGCATCAGGAGCCGACCTCGTGTTCATCGAATCACCCGAGACCGAGGATGAGTTCGCTCGCATCGGCCAAGAGGTTGACGCCCCGCTCGTGGCCAACATGGTCGAGGGTGGGTTCTCCCCGATTCTTTCCGCCGATCGACTACGCGACATGGGTTTCACGATCGCCCTCTACCCCACCACGGGCCTGCTTGCGGCCACCTCCGTGCTCCGTTCGGCATACGCCCACCTGCGTGATACGGGGTCAAGCGCTGGCATCGATCTGACACCGATCAGCGAGATGCACCACATCATGGATCTGCGTTGAGCAGACTCACATGATCAACGCGCGCCCCACCACCGACGACCAGACATTCTGGGACGACATCGAGGGGTACTGCGGCGCGCTGAGCTACGCCCCCGGCGAGACGGCTCAACTCCACATCTCAACGCGGGCCGAGCGCTACGACATCGTCATCGAGCGGTGGGGGGTCGAACGCGAGACCGTGTGGGAAACCGCTAACCATGCCGGCGAGTTCCATCGTCCTCCCGAGAACGCCGACT